>DATIWW010000394.1:0-7944 GCA_035519175.1 Terriglobales bacterium | reverse complement strand
GCGAGATAGGCGACAAAACCGCCGACGCGGCCGGTCTCCGACTTGGCCATCTCGGTGAGCGACTTGCCGTCGCGGCGCACCGAGAAGAGCAGGACCACGAAGTCCTGCACGCAGCCGCCCAGCACCGCTCCCGCCAGGATCCAGATGGTCCCCGGCAAGTAGCCGAACTGCGCTGCCAGCACCGGGCCCACCAGCGGCCCCGGCCCGGCGATGGCGGCGAAGTGATGTCCGAAGACCACCCACTTGTTGGTGGGGACGAAGTCGCGGCCGTTGTCGAGGCGCTCGGCAGGAGTGGCGCGGCGGGAGTCCAGCGCCAGCACCTTGGCGGCCACGAACTTGGAGTAGAAGCGGTAGCCGAGGGCGTAGGTGCACAGCGCGGCCAGCACCAGCCACATGGCGTTGATGGATTCGCCGCGGTGCAGAGCGATGGTGGCCACGGCCAGCGCGCCCGCCGTCGCTACCGCCGTCCACACCAGGACGCGCACGATCCGACGCACGCTTGAGGTCAAAGTCCCCTCCGAAAGGGCGCCCTATTCTGTCGAATCCCGCAGGCGGGCGCAAGAAGAGCTTCACGAGGGCAGGGCCAACTTCCCTTCCCGCAGGGCCAGGGCGCGGCGGAAGAAGGCGGCGAGCAGCAGCCCGCCGGCCAGAGCCAGATACGTCAAGGGGCGCCCGGACGCTCCGGTCACTCCGACATAGTCCAGACCAGGGGTGGCGTGCATGGGGCCCACGTACCACCAGACCACATAGAGCGCCTCAAAGAGCTTGCTGGAGCCGCTCCAGACGCCGCAGGCGAGCGCGAACGAGGGGATGAAGAGGGCGCCCGCCAGCCAGCACAGCAGGCCGTTGCCGTCGCCGGCCAGGGCCAAGCGGAGCGCCGCCGCCGCTCCCGTGAGCAGGGCGACCAGCACCCCTGCCAGCCACAGCGCCGGGAACTGGCGGGTGAGCGAGTGGGCGCTGGAGAAGACCAGGGGAGCGGTGCCGAAGCGCGCCTCCCGCGTTCCCATCTTCGACCACAGCAGCACCGGCCAGATCCAGGTCAGCGGCAGGACGACGGCGCGCGTGTCCTTGGCGGCGTTGGCGAGGGCGGCGATGACCAGCCCGCCCAGGACCATCCACCATAACCAGGGCAGGCCTTTGAGCATGAGACGCAGTTCGGAAACCACCACCTGCAGGAAGCGAAAGCGCGGCGGCGTCCCCGGCAGGGGCGTCAGGTGGACGTGGGGCAGGACGGCGCTTTCGCCTTCTTCCACGGACAGGCGCCGCCGGCGGAAGGGATTCCACCTGCGTCCTGCCGACCGCAGCCGGGCACGCGCCGGATCGAAGCGGTGAAAGAGGAGCGCGGCCAGCGCGATCAGCGCCAGCCCGCCCAGCATCCAGTACACCCGGCTGAGCAGGAGTTCCGGGGTCCAATCCATGCCCTCCCACAGGAAGGTCTTCAGGCCGCCGCGGCTGTGGCCTCCGCCCACGCTGAAGCCGATTGTGGTCTCGGGATGGAGGCGGTGCAGCGCCGCCCCGATGTTCTGCTGGAACATGAGCAACCCGGCGAGGTCCTGCCGGTTGGTTTCCGCAAAGAACGCCAGCAGTCCGGACCACCCGAAGAAGTAGAAGACGTTGCCGAAGCCGCCGCGCAACCCGGGCGTGCACTCGAACCATACCGCCAGGCAGGCGGTGAAGAACATCGCCGGCAGCGCCACGATCAGGAAGGGGGCGAAGAACTTCCAGGCTTCGAAGTGGCGGTCCTCGCCCTGCCACATCTGCATGGCGACCCCGGCGACGGCGAGCACGACGACCATCGCGCCCAGCACCAGGAAGCTGCTCAGCGCCTTGCCCAGGAGGTAGACGGGCTTGGAGACCGGGGTGGCGGCGAGGATCTGCCCCACCCGCGTCTCCTCGTCGCGGCGGATGCAATTCTTCACCACGTAGAAGCCGGCCAGGGTGAGGAAGGTGGTGACCATCAGCGTCATCACCGCGCCCGACCAGGCGGAATTGAAGATACCGCGGTACTCGCCGACGTCCACGCCCACCGTGCCCTTGATGGTCAGGTAGGCCAGCCACAGCACCGCCGCCAGCGTGACCAGGAAGCTGTAGCGGCGCACGCGCTCCAGGAAGTCGGCGCGCATCAGGTGGTAGAGGGCGCGCAGCGTGCTCATGCCGCCGCTCCCGCGCGGAACTGGGTGAGCGCCAGCAGGTAGGCATCTTCCAAGGTGGGCGCAAGAGGCTCGGTGGCCGCGGCTGCCGGCGGGCGCTCGCCCACCACCCGCGCATGCACTCCGTCGCTGCGTCGCGCGGTGGAGGAGATGAGATGCTGTTGCCGCGCGGCAGGCAGCTCGGCGCTGGGCAGCACCCACTCCCACACTTTGCCTTCCACGCTGCGCAGCAGGAGCTCGGGCGCGGCGTGCGCCACCAGCCGCCCCCCGGAGATGAGCGCAATGTCGGTGGCCACCGCCTCCACGTCCGACACGATGTGGGTGGAGAGGATGACGATACGCTCGCCCGAGAGCTCGGCCAGCAGGTTGCGGAAGCGCACCCGCTCTTCCGGGTCGAGCCCGGCGGTGGGCTCGTCCACGATCAGCAACTGGGGGTCGTTGAGCAGGGCTTGGGCGATGCCCACGCGCTGCTTCATCCCGCCGGAGTAGCCGCCCAGGGGCCGCTTGCGCACCTCGGTCAGGTTCACCAACTGCAACAGTTCGTCGATGCGGCGGCGCGCGGCCCCCGCGTCCAGACCCTTGATGGCCGCCAGGTACTCCAGGAATTCCAACGCATTCAGGTTGGGATAGACGCCGAAGTCCTGCGGCAGGTAGCCGAGCCGCGTGCGCAGAGTGTCGGGAGAGCGCGCGATGTCCACGCCGTCCCAGGTGACCTTGCCCTCGCTGGCGCGGGTGATGGTGGCCAGGATGCTCATCAGCGTGCTCTTGCCGGCGCCGTTCGGACCCAGCAGCCCCAGCACTCCCGGCTGCAGCTCCAGGCTGAAGCCGCGCAGCGCCCAGGTCTTGCTGCGGTACACTTTGCTGACCGCCTCGATCGTCAATCTCATTCCTTCCTCCCGACCCGGGAAGTTTACGCGCCGCGAAGCGGATTTGTTCCCCTGGATCCAGTCCCATCTCCCTTGTGACCCAGCGCACACACCGGAAGTACCGGGTAGCGGCCGGAAGCGGCTACAATCAGGGGTTGCACCCAAGGAGCCTGGCATGAGAGTCGGCATGCTGACCGGGGGCGGCGACTGCCCCGGCCTGAACGCAGTGATCCGCGCCGCGGTGCGCAAGGGCATCTTCCACTACAAGGACGAGTTCGTCGGCTTCCTGGAAGGCTGGCGGGGCGTGCTCGAAGACAAGACCGAGGAGCTGGACCTGGCCAAGATCGCCGGCATCCTGCCGCGCGGCGGCACCATCCTGCGCACCTCGCGCACCAATCCCGCCAAGAACCCCGGCGGGTTGGAGCGCTGCGTGGAGAACCTGAAGAAGCACCAGGTGGAGGCGCTCATCGCCATCGGCGGCGACGACACCATGTCCATCGCCCAGAAGCTGCACCACGCCGGGGTGAAGGTGGTGGGCGTGCCCAAGACCATCGACAACGACCTCAGCGGCACCGATTTCTGCTTCGGCTTCGATACCGCCGTCAACATCGCTACCGAGGCCATCGACCGCGTGCACACCACCGCCGAAGCCCACAACCGCGTGATGGTGGTGGAGGTGATGGGGCGGGACTCCGGCTGGATCGCCATCTACAGCGGCATCGCCGGTGGCGCCGACGTCATCCTGGTGCCGGAGCGGCCTTTCGACATCGAGGAGGTGGCTGCCATCATCAAGCGCCGCCACGCCAGCGGCCGCTACTTCTCCATCGTGGTGGCTGCCGAGGGCGCCAAGTTCTCCACCGACGTGGACAAGGAGCACGGCGCCCCCATCGTGCAGGACATGGGCAAGGATGAGTTCGGGCACGTGCGGTTGGGCGGGATCGGCGGCATCCTGGCGCGCGAGATCGAGAAGCGCACCGGTATCGAGACCCGCTTCGTGGTGCTGGGACACATCCAGCGGGGTGGCTCGCCCACCGCCTTCGACCGCGTGCTGGCCACGCGCTACGGCATCGGCGCCATCGACCGCGCGCACAGCGGCGAGTTCGGCATGATGGTGGCCCTGCGCGGCACCAAGATCGTCTCCGTTCCCTTGTCGGAGGCGCTGGTCGCGACCCGCCCCGTGGATCCCGAATTGCTCGACGTCGCCCTCGGCCTGCGCGACCGGCGGGAGATGAAGAACAACTCCTAGCTAGGAGCTGATCTCAAGATACGCCAGGTCCAGCTCATCGCCCGAGACGCACTCGGTCTGCTGCGCGCCGCAGGTGGGACAGGCGAGGTTGTAGTCCTTTACGACAAAAGTGAGGCCGCAGGCAGGACAGCGCTGCTTCCGGGGCTTCACCTCGATCTCCAGGGCCAGCGGCTCCAGGTCGCTGCCCTGCACCATGGCTTCGAAGCAGAAGCGCAGGGCCTCGGGATCGATGGCCGCCAATTCGCCCACGCGCACGCCCACCTTGCTGACGCGGGCGCCGCCGCGGGCGGCGGACTCCTTGCGCACCGCCTCCAGGATCGAATTGGCGATACTCATTTCGTGCACGGTGAGGCCGGCGACAGCCAGGCGTCCGGCTGCGGGGATTCTAGGCGACCCGCTCGTCCGGCGCCAATTCTACGGCCGGCTCTTGGCCGCCGAGGGCGGCGGCTTCGGCCAGGTAGCCGGCGGCTTCCAGCAGGCGGTAGGTGCGCTCCGCTTCCTCCGCATCCACGCGGCTGATGGCGAAACCCACGTGCACCAGCACATAGTCGCCGGCGGCCACCTCAGGGACAAAATCCAGGCGCACCGGCTGGGTGACGGGGCCGAAGCGCACCCAGCCGACGCGCCCGCCGTCCTGCGGCTGGCAGGCCACCACCCTTCCTGGCACGGCTAGGCACATTTGACTTCTCCCGGGAAAGCGCAGTCGCCGGGGGCAAAGCTCCGCGGCCGGGTCAGGGCGTCCGCCGTCCCCGAGAGCAGGGTGCGCAGCCGGGGAAAATTCTCCAGCGCGACCTGCAGCGCCTGCTTCACCGCCGGGGAGATGGGCTCGCCCGGCTCCACCGACTCCAGCTCGATGCCCAGCAGCGCCAGACGTGGAATCTCGCGGCCCAGGGAGCGGGCCAGCCCCAGCACCTCGTTCAGCCCCCACCCGTGCCCGGAGACCTTGCCCAGGGAACGGCTCTGCAAGCCGGCGTAAGGCAGCGGGACCAGGTGCAGCGTGCCCGGGGCGGCGCCGGTCTCGACCGCGTCCACGAAGAGGATGGTTTCGGTTTCTTTGAACAGCTCCAGCAGGTCTACGGAGAGCTGGGGCATCTCGCGGGCGGCGTACTGGGCGCAGGACTGGGGGCGCAGCTTGCGCACGAACTCCATCCCGGCGCGATCGTCGCCGCAGGTGAGGTTGCCGCAGCCGATCACCAGCAGCGGCGGGCGGGGAAAACTCACGACTTTGTTCATGGCCTTGGGCTCCGGTCAATCGTCAGCTTGAGAAAGTGGGTGGAACAAGAGATGCACGGGTCATAGGCCCGCACCAGATTCTCGCAGGCCGCCAGCATCTCCTCATCGGAGGCCTCCTTGAGCCGGGGCAGCAGCAAGCGGAGGTCATCCTCGATGCGGCGCAGGTTCTGCGCCGTGGGCGGGACGATTTTGGCGAAATCCACCAGCCCGCGCTCATTGACGCGATAGCGGTGGTAGAGCAGGCCGCGCGGAGCTTCGGTGGCGGCACAGCCTTCGCCGGCGCGCACCTTGCACTCCACCGCGCTCTGTGCCGGTTCCTCGTAGCTCTCTACGATGCTGAGCGCTTCTTCGAAAGCATGCAGCATCTCCAGGGAGCGGGCGATGATCATGGCGAAGGGATTGCGCAGCGGGAAGCTGAGGCCGCTCGAGTGGGCCACCTCGCGCGCCTGCGGCGCCAGCCGCTCGCGGTTCAGGTTCAGCCGCGCCAGCGGGCCCACCAGGTAACTGGTGGCGTTCTCCGTGCGCACCGAATGCAGCGCGGTGGAGTGGGCCACCTGCAGCTCCAGGAAGTGCCGCTCGAACTCAGCCGCGGTGAGATCAAGGCCGGAAGAGGAGACGATCCGGCCCTCGTTCATGGGGTACTCATCGGGATGGGAGAGAGCCACGAATTCGTAGTCGGCGGTGAGCTCAGGCAGGGTCAGCTGCGCCGCCCAGCGCGCGGTGGTGCGCGCCGCCTCCAGCCCCCAGACCAGCGACTCGTGCAGCGCCATCAGTTCCTTGCGGCGCGGCGTTTTGTAGAACCCGCCCACACACACCGACACCGGATGGGTGGCGCGCCCACCCAAGACTTCGAGCAGGTCGTTGCCCACCTTCTTGAGACGCAGGCCGCGCTCCACCAGTTCCGGGTGGTCCTTGGCCAGGCTGAGGGCGCTCTCGTAGCCCAGGAAGTCGGGTCCTTCCAGCAGGTAGATGTGCAGGGCGTGACTCTGGATCCACTCCGCGCAGTAGAGCAGGCGGCGCAGGCGGCGGATCGCCGGGCTGATGACGATACCCAGCGCCGCTTCCAGGGCGTGCACCGAACTCATCTGGTAGGCCACCGGGCAGATGCCGCAGATGCGCGCGGTGATGTCGGGGACCTCGTGCAGGTGGCGGCCGCGCAGGAAGGCCTCGAAGAAGCGCGGGGGCTCGAAGATGTCGAGCCGTACCTCCGCCAGCCGGTCCTGCTCCCAGCGCACGTAGACTCCACCCTCGCCCTCCACTCGGGTAAGGAGAGAGTCGCGCTTCAGAACGCGCTCTCCGGCTGCGGTCTGGGCGGTCTCACTCATTGCAGTGTCTTCTCCAGGTTGTCGCCGGCGTTGCGGAAGACCTCGGCGTAGCCGGCGAAGCCGCGCAGCACGCGGACCAGATACGCGCCGTGGATCCCGGCGGCCTCCATCTGCGCGATCAGGGGCTCGGGGTTGGGGTTCTCCATGGGACCGTAGCAGCCGTAGCAACCGCGATTGAATGCGGGACAGAGCGCGCCGCAGCCGGCGTGGGTGATGGGACCCAGGCAGGGCATGGCCTTCGACACCAGCACGCACACACTGCCCCGCCGCTTGCACTCCACGCACACCGAGTGCGCCGGCAAGTGCGGCAGCCGCCCCAGCAGCAGCGAGGTCAGCACCTCCAGCAGCTGGTCCTTGTTGATGGGGCAGCCATGCAGCACGAAGTCCACCGAGACGTGCGAGTCGATGGGCGTGGACTCGGCCAGGGTGGAGATGTACTGCGGAGTCGCGTAGACGTGCTCCACGAACTCCTCGATCTTGGCCCAGTTGCGCAGGCACTGGATGCCCCCGGCATTGGCGCAGGAGCCCACCGCCACCAGGTACTTCGACTCCTGCCGTACCTGCTTGATGCGCTCCACATCGTCGGCCGTGGTGATGGAGCCCTCCACCAGGGCCACGTCGTAGGGTCCGGGCAGGTTCCGGGAGCGCGCTTCGGGGAAGAAGGCCAGGTCGAGCTCCTGGCACAGCGCATACAGCTCCTCCTCCAGACTGAGCAGGGCCAATTGGCATCCGTCGCAGGAAGCGAACTTGAAGACCGCCACGCGCTTGCGCTCGCCCGCCATCAGAAGCTCTCCTTGCCGAAGAACGGCTCAACCGTGGCGAAGTTGAGAATGGGGCCCTGCTGGCAGATGAAGTTGGGCCCGTACTGGCAGTGGCCGCAGAAGCCCACCGCGCACTTCATGTTGCGCTCCATGGAGATGTAGATGGACTCGCGCGGGATGTTGCGGGCCAGCGCCTCGTAGATCACGAAGCGCATCATGATCTCCGGCCCGCAGGTCAGCACCAGGCACTTCTTGTACTCCAGCCGGATGCGGTAGAAGAGCATGGGGATGACGCCCACTTGCCCCTTCCAGTTCTCGTCCGCCCAGTCCACGCTGACGTGCAACTCGACGCCGGCCTTCTGC
>DATIWW010000393.1:0-9060 GCA_035519175.1 Terriglobales bacterium | reverse complement strand
CTGGGCGAGGCGCTGATGGAAAAGTCGCGCACGTGAACGACGAAAATGTTGGTGGCGCTCTTGGTGGCGGGGGTGGCGGGACCACTCAGCGGAGACAAGGCGCCGCGCAGGCCGAAGACATAGTCGCCGACCGGGGTGGTGACGTCGGTCTTCACATAGACCGGAAAGATCACGGTCCCCTGGGTGGTGGGGTAGAGGTTGATGGGCGGCATGCTGCAGTACGCCGGCCCCGGAGCGAGAGGCAGGGGCGTGCAGTTCACCAGCACGTACAGCGTGCTGCCGGGTGTGGGAATGATCTCTCCATCGAGGGGATCGGAACTGAATCCGCGAATGGCCAGGGCTTCGACGTTGGGGCCGTGAGTCAGAGTGAAGTCCTGCACAATCACCTGGCTGTTGCTGTTGCTGGAGAAGGTCCCGGTGGTGTCGCTGCTGGTGGCGGAAAGCGGGAAAGTACCCAGGGTCACGTTGGGGGGAACGGTGAGGGAAACCGGCACCATGTGCTCGATGTCCGGCTGCAGCGGGTCGGTAAAGCTGCAGGTGGCGCTGGGATCGATGGCGCTGGCGTTGCAGGCGGCATTCACCACGCCATAGCTGCCGAAGTTGCCCAAGGGCAGGTACGAGGCGGAAAAGGTGTTGCTGCCGCTGACCGCATAGATAGGATTGGGGAGCACGAGGCGGTAGCCGTCGATGGAATAGGGCACGTCCACGGTGTGGGTGCGGGTGCCGTCGGTGCCGGTCACGCGCACGGTGTAGGAGCCGGCGGGTGCGCCGTTGATGGTCACCGTCAGGGTGGTCGAGCTGGGGAAGGTGTTGACCGAGGCCGGGTGGAGGCTGCACTGCGGAGCGGGATTGGAGGCGAAGAGCACGCTACAGCTCAGATTCACCGTGCCGGAATAGGTGGGATCGGCGGTGAGGTTGACGGTCCCGCTCTTGACCTCGCCGGGCTTGGCGCCCCGCAGGTCGGCGGTGGAGGCCATCTGGAAGTCGGGCAGGACGTTGAGGGTGAGGTCCTGGGTGCGGGCCTGGGTCCCGGCGTCGCGGGTCGACGCGGTGGCCACGACGTGCACGGTGTAGGTTCCCGGCGGTGTGTCCACCTGGGTGCTGATGGAGAAGAAATAAACCGTGGCGGTCACTCCCGGCGCCAGATTGACGAAGTCCGGGGAGAAGGAACAGCCAGCTCCGGCGGGCAGCCCGCTGCAGGAGAAGGTGACATTCCCGCCGAAATTGCCCACCGCGCTCACCTGGAAGGTCATGTTCTGGGTGGTGCTGCCGTGCACAGCGCTCACCGTGGAGGGGGAAGGCGGGGTGAGGGCGATGTCAATGACCTGCAGGGTGACGGGAAGGGTGTGGGTCATCGCGTTAGCATCGCTGCCCGCGCCCTGCAGGCTGAAGTCGTATTCGGCCGCCGTCGTGTCCCCTACCGTGAAGGCGAAGGGCGCCCCCGTCTTCGAGGGGGTGACGGAGGGCGCGCTGCAGGTGGCGGGCGCGCCGGTGGAGCCGGGCACGCAACTCAAGCTCACGGAAGAGTTGTAGCCCGCCTCCGCGGTCAGGGTTCCCTGGAAGGTCGTGGTGTTGCCGGCAAAGACGGTGGCCGTGCTCTTGCTGGAGAGTTGCATGATGAAGTCGGGGAGCGTCCGCCAGAGCAGAGCTAGTCCTGGGAACAGGACCTGCTGATCGTAGCTGTATTGGGTGGCACTGTTGGGCCCGACCTGGATCCCGGAGGTGGCCAAGCCACCTGTATTGGCCACCAGCAGAGGCCCGTCGAAGAAAGTCTGCTGGTAACTGAACAGGACGTCGTCCGCGCCCTCATTCAGCACTACCTCGAAGGTGATGTTTTCGCCCAGGTTCACAGGGTTGCCATAGCGGGGGACGTTTCGCCACTCGATGATCACCTGGCGGTTGGGAGCAGTACCCTGGGTGGTCCAGAAGACGTTTTGCGCGGTACCCGGCTGGGGCATCAAGTCGTACCAGAAAGGGGCGATGAGGGTGCCGGCAGCGCGCGTGGGCAGCGGGGCGTTGGAGGGCGATTGGAAGGCCCGCTCCACGCTGATGGTGCCGTTGCTGCTCACATAGAGTGTGCTGAAGCTCTGCCCTCCGAATCGGACCGAAAAGGGGAGGTTGACGGCGGCGACCGAATCGTCGCTCAGGTTGAGGTTGGTGCCGGCGAAGGTGACGTATGAGAAGGGGACAGGCTCATAGGAATAGCCCCGCAACGCCAGCACGGTCAGAACATCGCTGTTGGGGAAGGTGAGGGTGTAGGCACCGGGGCTGGGGGGAGTCCAGGCGCCGGCATAGGTGCCGTCGCCGGCGGCCAAGTCGGGTTCGTCGCCATCATCCTGGAGAGGGACACTCGACCCGCCGGGGTCGACCGTGACCGCCAGCGGCCCGGCCGGGGCTGCGCAGTCAATGTTGAGGACAGAAAGGGTGAACGGGTCCCCGACCCCGGCCGTGGTAGGACTGAGCACGGGCTGCAGGCGCTCCAACAGGGTACGGTCGGGTCCGGGGACGCAGGTCATGGACCCGTAAAGGTTCAAGCGCCGCTGAGAGATGGTGTTGGTCACGGCAGGTTTGACGTCTCCTCCCGCCAGCAGGAGGTTGCGCGTCGCCTTCCAGTCCAGGGCGGGATTCTGTGCCTGCAGCAGCGCCACCGAGCCGGTGACGTGGGGTGCGGCCATGGAAGTCCCACTGAGCAGGCCGTAGGCGTTGCCGCGCAGGGTGCTGAAGATGGAGACCCCGGGAGCGCCCAAGTGGACGGTGTAGCGGCCGAAGTTGGAAAAGCTGGCCAGAGCGTCGCTGGCATCGGTGGCGGCGACCGCGATCACGTTGGGCAGGTCAATGCCGGAGGGAAAATCCGGAAGCAGATCGTTGTTGTTGCTGTCGTTGCCCGCGGCCGCCACGAAGAGGATGCCGCGGTCCATCTGCGCCTGGATGGCATCGTAGAGCGCCTGGCTGAAACCGCCGCCGCCCCAACTGTTGTTGGTGGCGACGATGTTGACACCCTGATCCTTAAGGGAGGCCACCAGATCCAGGCAGGCGACCGCCGCCGAAGTGGGACCGCTGCCGTTCGCGCCCAGGAACTTGCAGGGCAGGATGGTGACGTGCCAGTTTACGCCCGCCACCCCCAGGTTGTTGTTGCCCACCGCCCCGATGGTGCCCGAAACGTGGGTGCCGTGGCTGGGATTGGCGTCATCCATAGGGTCGCAAGTGTCGGCAAGAGCATTGAAACCATGCGACCCCGCCGAACAGTTCACGCCGTCGGCGGAAAAGGGAAACGGAGCCGACCAGATGTTGGCGCTCAGGTCGGGGTGAGTGTAGTCGGCTCCGGTGTCGATCACGGCCACCACCAGGTTGCTGCTGCCGGTGGACAAGCTCCAGGCCAGAGTGGCCTTGATGTCGGCCCCCGGGGTACCCCCCGTCTGGCCGGTGTTCTTCATCGCCCAAAGCTGGGAAAAGGAAGGGTCGTTGGGCACCGTCTCCAGGGCGTGAACGATGTAGTCGGGCTCAGCGTACTGCACGGCCGGGTTGCTGCGGTATTGCTGCAACGCCTCGGCGACGGACACGCCCGCAGGAAGCTGAACCAGTTGCAGGTTGGGGACCGCGCGATAAGTCTGGGCCACGGTGGCTCCCGCGGCAGCATGGGCCGCAGCCATGGCGGAAGGCGTGCTCTTGGCGCGGAACTTCACCAGCAGGCGGTCGGGGGCATACTTAGGTCCCGACGGCGCGCGGAAGCTGGGGCTCTGCGCAGGAGGAGCGAGGGTCTGGGCGGGGGCGGCGAGCGCGCCCGCCGTCAGCACCGCGATCAGAATGGCGATCCGACCACGCATACGGCCCGGGGGCCATCCAGCCGGGGGCACAGCTACCCTTCGCGGACCCGGCGGGGAGGGCCCCGACCTCCCTATGTCTTGGGGAGTCGGAGGAGCATCTTACCATCAATCGGTATGGCGAGGTAGCTCGCGGGGCGGGTTCTGTTCCAAGGATGAAACGCGCCAAAGCGGGGCTAGGGAGCGGGGGAGTGGCGCTTGAGGGTGTCGCGGATCTCGCGGTTGATGCGGGCGGCGTCCTTGGCGGCCTGGTCGATGAGGGCGACCCACTTCTTGCTCTGCTCGTCGAGCCGCGCCTGCCCCAGCAGGTAGGAGGCCTGCAGCATGGTCTCGATGGAGTTGGAGAGGTCGTGGGCGAGGCGGCGCAGGCGGGCGGTGACCTCGTCGGGCAGCGGCTTGGGTTCCGCTTGCATGGGAGACGTGCACTCCAGTGTAAACCTATCGGGTCATCGGGAGATCGGGTGATCGGGTGATTGAAAAACCAAGCGACGAGCTACTGGCGACCCTCCGGGTCAATTGACAGTTTTTGGGGGTGTCTGTGAGAATGAAGGTGCCGTTCCTTTCTTGAGGCGCGCGGCTGCGGCCGGGCGCATCCGAAAAAGCCGAAGTGGCGGAATTGGCAGACGCGCATGGTTCAGGTCCATGTGCCCGCAAGGGCGTGGGGGTTCGAGTCCCTTCTTCGGCACCAAGTTTCGTTCGCGGTTCCCGGTCACCAGTTCCCAGTTCAGTCCGTAGTACCCGCACCTAAGACACCCACCGCAGCGACTATCTCCTGAGATGGCCCGGGCGCAGCGCCAGCAGGCGCTCGACCTCGCGCTGGCGGCGCGGAGTTCCCCAGCGAGCGGCTTCCCGGCGCAGTGGTTGCCGGTCCCACTCGATCGTCCACAAGCGGTACAGGCGGTGTGCCGCCCACAGCCCGTAGAGCACACCTGCCAACAACAGCAGCAGCAAGAAGATGATCTGCAGAAGCAAGATGTCCTCCATTCTGTTCCTCCCGGCAGCAAGAGACGCGACGACGTGGTCGCGGCCCAGGGATGCAGAAGCTCCCCGCGGGAGCGGGTACACCGTGGGGGCACGAGGGCGGGGGCCAGTGCAGGGCGGCGGGTACTTGGTTGGATGCGGGGCGGGGCAGAAAGGCGGCCTGGGATCGCGGTCCTGGCCGGGGGCGGACGCGGTCTCGCACGCCCTCGGCGCGGGTGCGGGGCAGGGGAGTGTCTAGGAAGTGAATCTCGTAGTTTTGCCAGTTGCGCAGGGGGCGGGGTTCTTCTAGCTTGGAATCACCCTCCAGGCCCCTAATTCGGTTCAACTCAACCAACCCACCAAGCAGAGCAGGTCCAACCAAATCCCCCAAGGAGTAGGACTATGCCCATCAAGAACCCGAAAGAGTTGTTCCTCATGCTGCTGAGCGATCTGCGGCAGAACACCGAGAAGGTCACCAAGATCTTCCAGGAGTTCCTGCCGTTCGTGCAGGATCCGGACATCAAGCAGGCCCTGGAGGCGCGCCTGTTCGTGCAGGAGAAGATCCTGGTGACTCTCGATCAGACCTTCAAGCTGATCGGGGAGCAGCCGTTGAAGCTGACGGGAAGGCTGTATGACATCTTCCTGGAGGACTTCAAGAAGGAACTGCAGGAGATCCAACTGCCGGTGGCCAAGCACCTGTTCATCCTGGCCAAGCTGAACCACATCGTTCATCTGCGCATCGGCGAGTACAAGGCGCTGATCTGGGCAGCCGACATGACCGGCCACTTCGGCGTGGGCGTGCTGCTGGAGAGCTGCCTGGCCGACTACCTGGCGCTGATGGAGCGCAACAAGCGGCTGATCGAATTCCTGGTCGAGACCAAGATCGCCGAGCGGGTGGCCGCCTAGCGGCGCGTTCTCGGCGTGCAATCCATAAAGCCGTGCCGGCCCCGCCCATGTGCGCGGGGCCGGGCGGCTCTTTCTTATTTCTTCTCCTTTTCCTCCGCGGTCTCCTTCTCATAAGCGGGCGTGAGCGTGCCCTTCTGTTTCGCTACCTCGAGCAGGGTGGGATAGAACTGGACGAAGGTTGTGTCCACGGCGCCGTGGTCGCGGTGGCAGGAGTAGCAGGCAGCGTCGGGGGGGAAGAGGCCGCCAGTGGTGGCGTCGCGGAAGCCGAAGAAGGCCCACTTGCCGGGGAAGCGGGCCTCGTCCTTGACGTGCACTTCCATGCCCATGACCTCGCTGCCCTGGTAGTGGCCGGCGGAGTTGATGGAGCCCTTGCTCTCCGCGCCCCGCACCTCCAGCACGAAGACGGTCTTGTCGGGCCAAGTGCCGGTCTTCAGGAAGGCCTGGTAGGCCTCGGGATTGACGAAGACGTTGTCGAACATGTGGTGGTCGGCCATGCCCGCGCCCGGGCCGTAAGTCATGTCGATGCCCGAGGAGAGGAAGACCCACTCGCGGTAGCGGGCGGGGAAGACCATGCGGCCGTCGGCCGTATACACGGGGGAGTTGGGGGCGGCGGCGGGGGCGGCGGGCCGGGAGGCCTCCTGGGCCGGGAGCAGCAGGGACAGCAAGAGCAACAGCCAGATGCGCATGTTTCATCCTCCTGTACGAGTCTCGGTAGTGTACGCGGGGTGGCGGGGAAAGGTTCCGCCCCTGGGCGGGTTGGACGCACCGCCAGACAAGAGGAGAGCGAAGTCGCGGTCAGCGAGGAGCGAGCCCGCGTGCGGCAGCACGCCCGAAGTCGGCCCCTCCGTCAGACGTGGGCGAAGGCCTGCTTGACCTGCGGCTGCAGCAGGTACCAGAGGATGAGGGCGTTGATGGCGATGCGCACCAGGGCGAGCAGGACGCCGATCATCCCCAGGACGGGAAGCATGGGGGAGCGGATCAACAGGGAGGCCAGCAGTCCGAGCACGCCGCCGGCCAGGCCCAGCCCGGAGAGGACGAGGACCAGGATGCGGGCCCACTCCTTGAGCGACCACAGCCCCCATCCCACCAGGCCGGCCACCACCGCGATGATCAGGCAGATCACGCCGGCCACCGCGCCCAGCCCCGCCAGCACGGCCAGCGGTCCCATCTCGTGGGCGCGGGCGCCCAGGCCGGCGGCGCCCATCAGGCCGACGAAGACCACGGCACACAGCACCAGGAAGACGGTGAGCAGGAAGTAAAGGATAGAGATGACGGTGACCCCGGTGGGGCGTTGCATGGTCCCTCCTGCGGACGGCGGACCGGCCGGCGAGCGCAACTTATCCTGCCTCCGGAGCGCGGTCAAGGGCCTTGGTTGGAGGCAGAGCGCCCGGCCGCCGTGGCGGGTGGCCGGGAGCGGCGGCAGGCTATACTGAATGTTTTGCCATCATGCCGGTCACTCTGGAAGAACTCGTGGCGGCGGCGCGACTGCGGGTGGAGCAGGCCAAGACGGCCGGCGACTCCAGCCAGCTCTGCGCGCAGGCGGAGCAGCACGCGCCCCGGGGCTTCCGCAAGAGCCTGGAGCGGGCGCTGCCGGCGGGGCCGGCGGTGATCGCGGAGTTGAAGAAAGCGTCGCCGTCGCGGGGGGCGATCCGCGGCAGCTTTCCGGTGGCGCGGCTGGCGATGGAATTGGAGCAGGGTGGAGCGGCGGCCCTCTCCGTGCTCACCGAGGAGGAGCACTTCCAGGGGTCGCTCGGGAACCTGTGTGAGGCCTCGGCGGCCACCCGCCTCCCCTGCCTGCGCAAAGACTTCATCGTGGACGAGTTCCAGGTGCTGGAGGCGCGGGCGAACCGCGCCGACGCGGTGCTGCTGATCGCGGCTGCGCTGAGCGACGCGGAACTCACGGCGCTGGCGCGGCGGGCGCGCGAACTGGGGCTGGACGCGCTGTGCGAGGTCCACGACCAGCGCGAGCTGGAGCGCGCGGCGGCGGCGGAATGCGCGCTCATTGGGGTCAACAGCCGCGACTTGCGCACCTTCCAGGTGGACCTGGGGACGCTGGAGCGGCTGGCGCCGCGGCTGCCCGCGGGCGCGCTGCGGGTGGCGGAGAGCGGCATCCAGTCGGCGGAGGAGCTGCGCCGCCTGCATGATCTGGGCTACCAGGCCTTCCTCATCGGCGAGTCGCTGATGCGGGCGGAGTCGCCGGGGGAGACGCTGCGGCGGCTGATCGCCCAGGCCAAGGCCCCGCCTCTGGGCGCGCTGGGCGTGGTCTCGTGGCGGGCAGGGACGAAGGACTGAACTTCAGACGTCAGACCTCAGACGTCAGACATCAGCAGCATTCAGCCAACAAACTGCCAGCCACTAGCTGCAACTGGGAACCGGGAACGGGGAACTGAGAACTGGCCAACGGCCAACGACCAAGGACCAACGACCGGGGTCATGACCTGGGTGAAGATCTGCGGCACCACCAGCGTGGAAGACGCGGCGCTGGCGGTGGAGGCGGGCGCGGACGCGCTGGGCTTCGTCTTCTGGGAGGGCAGCCCGCGGCGGGTCACGCCGCAGGCGGCGGGCAGGATCGTCGCCGCGCTGCCGGAGAAGGTGGAGAAGGTCGGGGTCTTCGTGGACGAGGACATCGAGCGCGTCTGGCAGGTGGTGGAAGAGGCGGGGCTGACCGCGGTCCAGTTCCACGGGCACGAGACCCCGCGGCTGATGAAGCGCTTCCTGGAGCGGGGCCGGCTGGATGACGAGGCGCGCACGGCGCGCACCTGGGTGTTCAAGGCCATCCCAGTGGGCGGCGAGCCCTACAGCGCGTTGCGCTACGTGACCGGGGCCGAGGAGGTGCTGAAGGCGGTGCTGCTGGATTCCGGCGGCGGGCGCGCCCCCGGCGGCACCGGCAGGGCCTTCGACTGGCAGGCGGCGCAGGGATTCGCGCTGGAGTTGGGCCAGCGCTTCCGCCTGGTGCTGGCGGGCGGGCTCAAGCCGGAGAACGTCGGCCGGGCCCTCGCGCTGCTGCACCCCTGGGGAGTGGACGTGGTTTCCGGGGTCGAACGGGCGCCTGGGCGCAAGGATCCGGCCAAGGTGCGGGCGTTTGTGCAGGCAGCGAAGGAATCGGGTCATCGGGAGATCGGGTGATCGGGTGAACAAGAACCTTGCAACGTTGAAACCGTGAAACCTAAGAGCAAGACCAGCAAGCATGCGACAACCCCCGGCCGCTTCGGGCCGTACGGCGGGCGCTACGTCCCGGAGACGCTGATGGCGGCGCTTGAGGAACTCGAGCGCGAATATGAGAAGGCTAAGAAAGACCGCGCCTTCGCACGCCGCCTGGACGAACTGCTGCGCAATTATGCCGGTCGTCCCACGCCGTTATTTTTCGCCGGCC
>DATIWW010000392.1:0-3660 GCA_035519175.1 Terriglobales bacterium | reverse complement strand
GCCGCCGCCATGCCCTTCGCCCAGAAGCACTCCTGGTCATACGTCGCCCGCACCTGGCTGGTCGACCAGATCGTGGAGCGCGAGGTGCAGCAGGGCGCCGACATGGTCATCAACCTGGCGGCAGGACTCGATGCCCGGCCGTACCGCATGCAGCTTCCGGCTTCGCTGCGCTGGGTCGAGGTCGACCTGCCGGACATGCTGAGCTACAAGCAGGAGGTCCTGGGCGCGGAGAAGCCGCGCTGCACCCTGGAGCGCGTGCCCCTGGACCTGCGCGACACCACGGCCCGCCGTGCCCTGTTCCAGCGGCTCGGAGGCGAGGCTAAGCGCGCGCTGGTGATCAGCGAGGGACTGATCGTCTACTTCGACGAGGCGGGCGTGGCCGAGTTGGCGCGCGACCTGGCCGCTCCCGCCAGCTTCCGCCGCTGGGCCACCGACCTCGCCTCGCCGGCGCTCCTCAAGATGCTGCAGAAGGCTCTCGGCGGCGCGCTGGGCGCAGCGGGCTCGCCGCTGAAGTTCGCACCCCGGGAGGGGCCGGACTTCTTCATCCCCTACGGCTGGAAGCCGCTGGAGGCGCGCTCCCTGCTGCACACGGCCGCCAGGCTGAAGCGGCTTTCGTTCGGCATGCGGCTCCTGGCCCTGCTGCCCGATCCCGGCGGGCGCATGCCCGACAAGCCCTGGGGCGGGGTCGTGGTCCTGGAAAACTCCGGAGCCGCGAGCCCCTAATGCAGATTTCAGAATGAAGAATGCAGAATCACTGACGGCTCAGGCGAGCCGCCGCCATTCTGCATTCTGATTTCCTCATTCTGCGATTCTCACTGCTCCTTCCACTCGGGGATGCGGCCGGGGGTCCAGGGAGCGCCCGCCGCTTCCATCGCCTTCTCCAGGTTGGCGACATCCACCTGGAGGAGCGTGCGCAGCTTGCCCAGTTGCTCGCCCAACTCCTGCGAGGCGATCGCGTAGGCGTCCAGGTCGGTCTGCGTGGGCTTGGAGGTGGAGGAACCCACGTCGCCCATGATGCCGAAGACCCGTCCCTGGATGGAGGGCGGGACATTCTCATTCAGCCGCGCCAGCACCTGGTCGCCGCGCAGCGCGCGCAGGATCAGCTCGTTCTGCTGCAGCAAGGAGTCGGCGGTCTGCAGCAGCTTGGGATCAGCGGTGGGCGTCTGCACCAGGGCCTTGCGCATCTCCTGCAAGCGCCGGTTCAGATCGTTGGCGGTCTCCAGCGTGCCATGCACGGTGCGATAGAGCTCCGTGACTTTGCGCTGGAAGGCCTGCAAGGCAGCGCGGTCGGGGGCGGCCATGGCGTCGGCGCCCTCTACGTACACCTTGAAGGACACGGGGCCGGCCAGGTCGCTCCACTTCCCGTCCGCGTACTGCACCAGCTTGGCGCTGTAGTCGCCGGGCATCACCAGCGGGCCCTGAGGCGGTCCGCCGAAGAGGTTATCGCCACCGCCCTCCACCACTTCGGGCTCGGGATACTGCAGGTCCCAGGTCACGCGGTGGATGCCCTCGCCGCTGGCGGCGCTCACCTGCCGCACCGGGTGGCCGGCGGAGTCGGAGATCACAAGGTAGATGGCGGGCTTCTCTTCCTGCGCCTCGGCGCGCAACTCCTCCGGCGTGGGAAAGGGGATGGGCTCGCCCTTCTTGGCCAATTCCTTCTCGGCCTCCTGCCGCTTCTCCTTCTTGGTCTTCAGCGAGTCCTTCAGGTAGTAGGTCACGGTGGCGCCGAAAGGCGGGTTGGGGGCGGTGAAGTAGGACTCCCCCTGGAAGCCCTTGCCGCTCAGGCCCAGGGGAGCGGTCTCGAGGTAGAGCAGCGCGTCCCGCACCGGGAAGATGCTGGCAGGCTTCTGCAGCAGCTCGGGAGTGACCGAGCGCAGCGGGGTGATGTCGTCGAGGACGTAGAAGCCGCGGCCGAAGGTGGCCAGCACCAGGTCGCTCATCTTCTTCTGGATGACGGCGTCGCGCACCGCGATGGTGGGCATGCCGCCCTTGAGCTGGATCCACTTCTGCCCGCCGTCCGCGCTGAAGAAGACGCCGAACTCGGTGCCGGCGAAGAGCAGGTTGGCGTCCACCGGGTCTTCCACGAAGCCCAGCACGGGCCCGTTCTCGGGCAGGTTGGAGGCGATGGAGGTCCAGGTCTTGCCGTAGTCGGTGCTCTTCAGCAGGTAGGGCTTGAAGTCGGCGTTCTTGTGGTTATCGAAGGCGGCGTACACGGTGCCCTCGGCGTGGCTGGAGGCGGCCAGGCGGCTGACGTAGGTCATCTCCGGCACGCCCGGGAACTTCTCGTCCTTGGTCCAGGTGGCGCCGCCGTCCTGGGTGACCTGTACCAGCCCGTCATCGGTGCCCACGTAGAGCAAGCCCTCCTTCATGGGCGATTCGGTGAGCGAGACGATGTTGCCGTAGAAGGAGGTGGATTGGTTCTTGGCCACCGCATCCACGCTCCACACCTGGCCCATGACCGGCAGTTTGTTGCGGTCGAGCTGGCGGGTGAGGTCGGGGCTGATGGCTTTCCAGGTGCTGCCGCGGTCGTCGCTGCGGAAGAGGATGTTGGCGCCGAAGTACAGCCGGGTGTGGGAGTGCGGGCTGACGATGAGCGGCGAATCCCAGTTCCAGCGATAGGGAGGGACTCCCTTGCCCTCCTGCGGCTGGATGCCGGTGCTTTCCCCGGTGGCCCGGTTGAAGCGAGCCAGGGCGCCGTACTGCGCTTCCGCGTAGATGGTGTTGGGGTCTTCGGGATCCACCTGCGAACGGAAGCCGTCGCCGCCCTGGGTCACGAACCAGTCGGAGTTGACGATGCCGGCCGCGCTGTGCGTGCGCGAGGGCCCGCCCAGCGAAAAATTGTCCTGGGTTCCGCCGTAGACGTAGTAGTAGGGCGCGCTGTTGTCCACGGCCACGTCGTAGAACTGGGTGACGGGCAGGTTGGACTTGAAGCCCCAGGTGGCGCCGCGGTCGTAGCTCTCGTAGACGCCGCCGTCGCAGCCCACCAGCAGGTAGTTGGTGTCGTTGGGATCGATCCAGATGGCGTGGTTGTCCACGTGCTTGGATTTTTCGCCCAGGCGGCGCAGGTTCTTGCCGCCGTCGTCGGAGACCATGATCAGGACGTTGGGCACGTAGATGCGGTCCACGTTCTTGGGATCGGGGATGACCAGGCCGTAGTACATGGCGCCCTGGTCCCAGCGGTTCATCTTCTCCCAGGTGGCGCCGCGGTCGCGGGAGCGGAAGATGCCGCCCTTGCCCTCGGAGGCCTCGACGATGGCATAGAGCACGTTGTGGTCGGCGGGGGAGACGGCCACCCCGATGCGGCCCAGGTCGCCGCCGGGCAGCCCGCTGTGCAGCTTGTTCCAGGTAGCGCCGCCGTCGGTGGACTTGTAGAGCGCGCTCTCCGGGCCCCCGTCGATCAGGGTGAAGACGTGGCGCCGGCGCTGGTAGGCGGAGGCGTACATCACGTCCGGGTCCTCGGGATCCAGGGCCACATCGCTGACCCCGGTGTTCTCGCTGATGGAGAGGACGTTCTTCCAGGTCTTGCCGCCGTCGGTGGTCTTGAACAGGCCGCGGTCTCCGCCTGGGCCCCACAGCGGGCCTTGCGCCGCCACGAAGACCACGTTGGAGTTGCGCGGGTCGATGACGATCTTGGAGATGTGCTCGGACTTCTTCAGACCC
>DATIWW010000391.1:0-6671 GCA_035519175.1 Terriglobales bacterium | reverse complement strand
CCGAGATCGCAGAGAAACAACTACATCAGAGTCCATCTGCGGTCTCTGCGGTTCAATCTTATCTTTTTCCGACCTTCTCCGGCCGGTGGAAGAGCTCCACCTCCGCCGTTTCCTTGCGCGTGCGCCGGCGCAGGCGGTTCTGGTACGACGCCCCGATGAACGCCGTGAACAGCGGATGCGGCTCCAGCGGCTTGGACTTGAATTCGGGATGGAACTGGCAGCCCAGGAAGTAAGGATGGTCGGGGATCTCGACGATCTCCACGTAGGTGCCGTCGGGGGTGGTGCCGGTGATGCGCAGCCCGGCGCCGGTCAGCAGTCCCTCGTACTCGCGATTGAACTCGTAGCGGTGGCGATGGCGTTCGCTGATCTCCAGCGCGCCATAGGCCTTGTGGGCCTGCGAGCCGGGCTCCAGCTTGCAGGTCCAGGCGCCCAGGCGCATGGTGCCGCCCAATTCGTCGATGCCGCGCAATTCGCGCAGCTTGTAGATGATGCGGTGGACCGGCGTGGGATCGAACTCGCTGGAGTCCGCGCCCTCCAGCCCGCAAACGTTGCGCGCGTACTCGATGCACGCCGTCTGCATCCCCAGGCAGATGCCGAAGTAGGGCACCTTCTTTTCGCGCGCGTAGCGGATGCCGTTCAGCATGCCGGCGATGCCGCGCTTGCCGAAGCCCCCCGGCACCAGGATGCCGTCGTAGCCTTCGAGTTGCGATTCGTAGCTGCGGTCGGCGGGGTCCTTGCTCTCCAGCCCCTCGGCCTCCACCCACACCGCGTTGAGCTTCAGGTTGAAGGCCAGGGCGCCGTGGGTGAGCGCCTCCTTCAGCGACTTGTAGGAATCCTCGTATTCCACGTACTTGCCCACGATGGCGATGGAGACCTCGTCCTTGGGGTTGTAGACACGGTGCACCAATTCTTCCCACTTCGAGAGGTCGCGGTCGCGCGGCTGCATGTGCAGGTATTTCAGCACGAGGGTGTCGACGTTCTCGCGCGCGAAGACCAGCGGCACCTCGTAGATGGAAGCCACGTCCTTGGCGGTGATCACCGCCGGCTCCTCCACGTTGCAGAAGAGCGCGATCTTGGACTTCATCTCGGGCGCGAGGTAGCGGTCGGTGCGGCAGAGCAGGATGTCGGGCTGGATCCCGATGGAGAGCAGTTCCTTCACCGAGTGCTGCGTGGGCTTGGTCTTGAGTTCGCCGGCGGCGGCGATGAAGGGCACCAGGGTGACGTGCACGAAGAGCGTGTTCTCGCGCCCCAGCTCCTGGCGCATCTGGCGGATGGCCTCCAGGAAGGGCAGCGACTCGATGTCGCCCACCGTGCCCCCGGTCTCCACGATGGCCACGTCCACTTCCGCCGAGACCTTCTTCATGGCCGCCTTGATCTCGTTGGTGACGTGGGGGATGACCTGCACGGTCTTGCCCAGGTAGTCGCCGCGGCGCTCCTTGGTGATGATCTGCTCGTAGATGCGGCCGGTGGTCCAGTTGTTGTCGCGGGTGAGCTTGGCGTGGGTGAAGCGCTCGTAGTGGCCGAGGTCGAGGTCGGTCTCGGCGCCGTCGTCGGTGACGAAGACCTCGCCGTGCTGGAAGGGCGACATGGTGCCCGGATCCACGTTCAGGTAAGGGTCGAACTTCTGCAGGTTGACCTTCAGGCCGCGGCTCTCCAGCAGGCAGCCCAGGGAGGCCGCCGCCAGGCCCTTGCCCAGCGAAGACACCACTCCGCCCGTCACAAAGATGTACTTAGCCGCCATCAGAGCAGTCCTCGACCCGATCGGATTTTGAAGGGAGCTTCTCCCAGGCCGTGGCTGGATAGTGCCTGGGTGTAACTAGGGTGCACGACCAATTATACAGAGATTTTTCCCGAGCGGAAGAGCGCCCATGAGGGCGACTCAGAACCCCGCCCACGCGCTCCTTCGCTTCCGGTTGCCCGCATTGCTGTTGTCGAGGTGGACGTAGTACTCGCCCTGGTAATCCTGTCCGATAATCGTCAAGCCCAACGCCGGAAGATAGGACTCCGGCTGGATCGATTCTCTTGTGCTGATCCCGCGGTGGATCAACTCCGCGATCTCTGGAGCTCCTACCTGCGCGACGATCTCCAGGAGCGCTGTGGGCGTGAGGGATTGATGGGAACGCTTCAACGCTTCGCGCATCACGTCCTCGAGCGATTTCGCTCCCCCACTCTTTTTGCGGATCTCTTGGTCAAGCACGAAGGCCATCACCCAGCCTGAGGCATACACGCCGAACCGGTTGCGGCCTTTCTGCTGTCCCGCCTTCTCGATCGTCACGTCCCGGAACAGGGAAGAGTTCAGGAAGTACTCATATTGACCGATATTGATCGCCACCTTCTGCAGGAAGTCTGCGGTGCTGATCTCGTGCGAGCGGATGAGAGCCAGATTTGCGAAGTATTCCGTGAAGCCCTCGGTGAACCACTCCATCTCACCGTGGTCCTCCGTCTTGATGAGGCCGCCGCACCAGTGATGGAAGATCTCGTGAGCGATGGTATCGGCCCAAACAATCTTGTCATCTCCCTTCAAGGGTGGTCGCAAGGTGCTGGCAAACCCGTTCGCATACGACTCGCCATCCGCTTCGTCCCCCGGAAGCAGTACCACGACGTAGCTGCTGGACGGCGTCTCGGGGAAGATCCCGCTATAGATTCGGGTTACGCGATCCAGCATCCTCCCGACCTCGACCGTGTCTTTCCGCAGGGCGCCGAACGTCACTAGGCGGGTTCGGAAAAGCGCGGTGGAGCTGGAATGCTCGTCCAAATCCCCAAACGCGAAGATGTCCTGGAGCATGCCTTCGCGGCCAAAGTCGAGCGTGCCGTCCGCCGTGCCCGTCCATGGCGAGACGAAACGCCATCCCGGTTTTACGTGGAACCGGACGGTTCGGCGCCCACTCAGTGGAGTCTCGATGAACACGGCCTTGCTGCTCAGAAAGACGCCCCGTCCATCTGCGTAGCCCGCCTGCTCGTTCCCGGCCTCCCACTTCGCTCGCGTGAAGCTCAGATCGACGCGGTAAGAGATGGTGCAAGGTCCCGTCGCAGCCGAAGGACTAAGCCATTCAGCTCCCGCGCGCGTGTACACGATTGCTTGGTCTCCACAGGTGGCCCTCAGGTCGCGCACGAATCCGGCGAAGCCATCGTTGCTTCCGGTGCCGCCGGTGCTCATGTACAGTCGCTCCGGAGCGAACGGCACCGCGAGACTCACCGATACCGAATTGAGCTGCTGAAGCTCTATGTCGTACCGGATTGGCCCGTCGGCCGCGAACAATGCGGCGGAAGAAAGCAGCAGGGCACACCACGCGATCCGCGCACAGTGGTGTTTCATCGGTCGTGTCTCCGTGGAAGTTGGTCTTAAGATAGACGCGATCTCGGTCCGATCGTTAGCGGGGCAAGGCTCCAAGGTTGGTGGTAGGGATGTAGAGGCGGAAGGGGAATCGCCGGGGGCTCGCCATTTCACCCCGTCCTCGCATCTAATCTCCAGAGCCTGCGTCATATCCCTGGGCCACGCAGAGAGGCGTTTTGCGGCGATAGCCGATCGGGCGCCGTGCAATCGGGTCCGATCGGGGATATCTTAGGAATCATGCCCCGGCGCTTCCGCCATCTCGCCCTGCTGCTGCTGGCGCTGGCCTGCGCCCTCTGTCTGCTGGCGCTCACCGCGGCCGGCGGCGGCCGCCGCGTCAAGCGCCTCATCCTCAAGGACGGAACCTACCAGATGGCCACCCAGTGGGAGGTCAGGGGCGACCGCGTCCGGTACTACAGCTCCGAGCGCGGGGAGTGGGAGGAGGTGCCCAACGCCCTGGTGGACTGGCCGGCCACCCAGCTGTGGGAGAAGGAGCATCCCCTAGGCTCAGCCGTGAGCGAGAGCAGCGCGGCTGCCGCCGAGGACGAGGCCGACCGCCTGGCCGAAGAAGCCAAGACCCCCACCGTCGCCCCCGGGCTCAAGCTGCCCGACAGCGGCGGCGTCTTCCTGCTCGACACCTTCCAGAACCAGCCGGAACTGGCCGAGGTGGTGCAGACCGGGGGTGAGATCAACGCTCAGCGCGGCGCCAATATCCTGCGCGCCGTGGTCAATCCCTTCTCCGGCCCCAAGCAGAGCATCGAACTCAAGGGAGCGCACGCGGGGGTGCAGGCCCACTTGCTGCAACCGGTGTTCTTCGTCAATGTAGAAGAGACCGCTGACGCGGCCGACCGCGAGGCCGAGGCGGACGTCAAGCACCAGCCCGAGAAGCCGCTCACCGGCGGCGAGCGCTTCCGCATCATCCGCGCGGAGTCCAGGAAAGGCGTGCGCGTGATCGGCAACCTGAAGGTCGCGCTCAGCGGCAAGGTCAGCGAGCAGCAGAGCTTCGTCCCGGTCACCGCCGAGGCGCTGACCGGCGGCTGGTACAGGATCACCCCCACGGCCCCGCTCAAGCCCGGCGAGTACGCCCTGGTGGAGATGATGAACTCGCGCGAGATGAACCTCTACGTCTGGGACTTCGGGGTGGATCCCAACGCCCCCGAGAACCGCAGCGCCTGGAAGCCGGTGCCGGCCGGGCACAGCCCGGCTCCCACCGACAAGCCTGTCCTGGAACAACGCCCTAAGAACTAGGAGCACGGGGCGCTGGATTCGCCGCAACTCCTGCGCTAGCATGGAGTCCCCCAGGATCCTTTTTCTGCAGTGAAGGACTTCTATGCGCCCAAATTCCAGAGTGCTCGTCTCCTTGGCGTGCGCGATGCTCGCTTCCCTCGTGCTGCGGGCGGCTTCCGCCCAGTACCCGCAGTTCGTCGACCAGGTGGGACACATCACCGCTGTTTCCGGGGCGGCGTTTGCGCCGGGCGGGCGCGTGCTGGCGACCTGCTCCGAGGACGGCACGGTCAAGCTCTGGAACCCGGCCAGCGGGCGTGTCTACCGCTCGATTCCCACCGGCGATCCCCAGGTGTGGTCGCTGGCCTTCGCTCCCGATGGCGCCAGCTTCGCCAGCGGCTCGGGCTCGGAAGAGGCCACGCAGGGCGTGGTGCGGATCTGGGACACCGAGAGCGGCAAGGAGTTGCGTCACTTCGCGGCGGCCTCTCCCAGCCTCGACGATCTCGACTTCAGCCCCGACGGCAGGCTGCTGGCGGCCGGCGGCTCCGATGGGCAGGTCACCGTCTGGGAGGCGGCGAGCGGGCGCGTGCTCCGCTCCATCGTCTCGCAGAACAAGGACCTGGGCGTGACCGCCGTCTTCAGCCCCGGCGGCGACCTGCTGGCCGTAGCCCAGGACGGCGAGATCGGGCTGTGGCGCACTTCCGATTGGGAGCGCGTGGCCACCCTGGGCACTCCCGGCGCGGGTATGACCGCGGTCAGTTTCAGTGCCGACGGCAAGCTGCTGGCCACGGCCACCTCCGGCGAGAAGGAGAGCGAGATGGCCGTATGGGACACGGCTTCGCGCGCCCTGCTGCGCCACTGGAAGTTCCCCGGCCGGGTCATCGAAGTCCGGTTTGCTCCCCAGGGCGCGCTGCTGGCCGCCGTCACCGATGAGCAGGTCCTGCTGTGGGATGCTTCGACCGGCGAGGCGAGGGGAACCATGCCGGGGGCGGCCTACGCCGCTTTCTCCTCCGATGGCCGCTGGCTGGCCACCGCGAACTTCAAGACCAGCCGGGTCAGCCTGCCCACCGATCAGGGCGCCGACACCTTTCCTGTGGGCAGCCGGGACGTCGCCCTCTACGAGGTCTCCACCCGCAAGCTCATCCGCCTTCTCACCGGCTACAGCCGCGAGAGCAGCGTCGCCAATCTGCTGATGTACGGGGTGGCCATCGCCCCCGACGGCAGCACGCTGGTGCGCCGCACCGCCGGTCCCCTGGCCGATTCCTCGGTCAAGATGTGGGACCTGACCAGCGCCGCCCCTCCCGTCACCTTTCCCGCTCCCGACGCCATGACCGCGCTGATCGCTCTCAGTCCTGACGGGCGCTATGTCGCCATGAACGGCTCCGGCGACGTGCTACTGGTGGACGGCAGCACCGGCAAGGTGGACCAGCTTCCCTACCGCGGGAGCAAGGGCCCCAGTTTTGGTGAGTCGCTGGCTTTCAGTTCGGACGGCAAGCTGCTGGCCTACGCCGATGCCAACGGGGGCACCACCGTATGGGAGGTGGGCGCCGGCAGGGCCCCGCGCCCGCTCGCCGGCTCCAACGCGGCCGTGTGGAAGCCGGGCTCGCATGTGCTGGCCACCGCCGGCAAGACCGGCGTCGTCTTCTACAACGTGGAGAGCGGCCTGCGCTTGCGCGCCCTGGTCTCGCGCCTGCCGGTCTCCGCCCTGGCCTTCAGCCCGGACGGCAAGCGCCTGGCCTCCGCCGACGCCAAAGGCAACATCGTCCTGTGGGCCGCCGCCACTGGCCTGCGTCTGCGTTCCTGGCAGGAGGCCGCCGGCGACGTCAGTACCCTGGCCTTCAGTCCCGACGGCAGCCTGCTCGCCTCCAGCGGAGGCCGCGACGACAGCATCACCCTGTGGGACCCGGAGAGCGGGCGCTCCCTGCGCACTCTTCGCACTCCGCAGATGGAGGGCATCAGCAACGATGGTAAGACTCCCTTCGCCTTCACTCCCGATGGGCGCTACGTCATCCGTGGCACCCGCAACATGCGGGTGTTCGACGTGGCCACCGGGGAGGAGGTGCTCAACCTGGTTGCCATTGGTGGCAGCGATTGGTTTGTGGTCTCTCCCCAGGGG
>DATIWW010000390.1:0-3624 GCA_035519175.1 Terriglobales bacterium | reverse complement strand
GGCGAGACCCTGATCCAAAATCCCGACCTCTTCCACGCCCTGGGGCGGGAGAAGAACCTGGAGCACACGCACTCGCGAGAGGAGTTCCGCGAGAGCCTGGCGCGCTTCCGCTCGCGCTCCTTCGAGACGGACGCAGCGCTCTTGCTCGCGCGCTTCAAGCGGCGGGAGTACATCCGCATCCTGCTGCGCGACCTGCTAGGCATCGCCACCCTGGCGGAGACCACCTCGGAGATCTCGGCGCTCTCCGACGTCCTGATCGAGGAAGCGCTGCGCGAGGCCGACACGGCGCTGCGCAACCGCTATGGCGGGCCGCAGCACACCGACGCGCAGGGGCGGCTGGTGGAGACGCCGTTCGCCGTGCTCGCCCTGGGCAAGCTGGGCGGCAACGAACTGAACTACAGCTCGGACGTGGACCTGCTGTACCTCTACGGCGACGGGGAGCGGCCCAGCGGGACGGTCACGAATCGCGAGTACTTCATCCGGCTGGCGCAGCAGGTGACGGAGATCCTCTCGCGGCCGACGCGCGAGGGCTCGGTCTTCCGCATCGACCTGCGGCTGCGGCCGCAGGGCAGGGAAGGCGAGCCGGCGGTGGCGCTGGGCCATGCCCTGCGCTACTACGCCGAGGTGGCGCACGACTGGGAGATGCAGGCGCTGATCAAGGCGCGCTATTCGGCGGGCGACCTGGGGCTGGCGCGGGAGTTTCTGCGCGGGGTGCAGCCCTACGTCTACCGAGCGCAATGGAACTTCGCGGCGGTGGAAACGGCGCTGGACGCGCGGGAGAAGATCGGGTCGCGGCGGCGGCTGCTGGCGGCGCGCGCCGGGGCGGGGGCGCTGGACGTGAAGCTCGACCGCGGCGGCATCCGCGACATCGAGTTCCTGGTGCAGTGTTTGCAGCGCGTGTACGGCGGGGCGGAGCCCTGGCTGCGCTCCGGCGGCACCCTCTTCTCCCTGCAGAAGCTGCACGACAAGGGGCACCTGAGCGGCAAAGACTTCCACGAACTGAACAGCGGCTATGAACTGCTGCGCAAGGTGGAGCACCGGCTGCAGGTGCGCCGCGGGCAGCAGACGCATCGCCTGCCGGAGGCGGAAGCCGAACTGCGGGCGCTGGCGCGCACGGTGGCGCCGGAGGCGCCCGGCGGCGCACGCGCCGAGGACCTGCCGGGCAGGCTGCGGCAGCGTATGGCCGGGCTGGCCGAGATCTATCACCACATCATCCACAGCGAGAAACAGGTGGGAGAGAGCGCGGAGGGCGACTTCCGCCTGCGGGCCGGGCCGGAGAGCGGCCGCGAGCCCTCCTACAACGACATCCTGGGTCGGCTGGCGACGGACGCGCCCGCCCTCCACCAACTGGCCTCGCGGCGGGAATTGGGCACGCACACCCGCCGCAACCTGCACCGCTTCCTGAGCGCCGCCTTCACCTCTTCGGAGCGCTATGCGGCGGTGGCGCGCGCACCGGAGGCGGTGGAGCGCGCCCTGCGGCTGTTCGGGGTGAGCGACTTCCTGACCGACATCCTCATCCGCCACCCGGAGGAGATTGCGACCGTGGCCGAGCTGCCCCTGGGCCAGCCGGGAGCCAGCGAGCTGTTTGCGGGCGAGGCGCGCGGCAGTCCGGCGCGCGATCCCGTCTTCGAGTTCCTGGCGGCGGCGCCAGGGAGCTACGGGGAGAAGCTGGCGCTACTGCGGCAGCATTCTCGCCATCGGGTGTTCGCGGCGGGCGCGCGCGATGTGATGGAGCCGCGCTCGGTGTACGAGTCGCTGGCGGAGATGACGGCGGCGGCGGACGACGCCATCCGGGCGGCGTGGAAGCTGGCCGAGGCCGAGGGCTTCGCTATCCTGGCGCTGGGCAGGCTGGGCAGCGAGGAGTTCGACATCGCCTCCGACGCCGACCTGCTGTTCGTGCGCGACGAGCGGACC
Source organism: Terriglobales bacterium (assembly GCA_035519175.1). Classification (GTDB taxonomy): domain Bacteria; phylum Acidobacteriota; class Terriglobia; order Terriglobales; family Acidobacteriaceae; genus DASPRL01. Next base: position 1,710 of record DATIWW010000390.1, on the reverse strand, counting down.
GACGCGGCCCAGGCCGCGCGCGCCGCCGAGCGCGTGGTGGAAGCCCTGGCCGCCTATACCAAGGAGGGCATCGTCTTTGCCGTCGATCCCCGGCTGCGGCCGCGCGGCGGCGAGGGCGAGCTGGTGGTCACGCCTTCCAACCTGGAGCAGTACTTCGCCGAGGAGGCCCAGCCCTGGGAGGCGCTCACCTACACCAAGCTGCGGCGCATCGCGGGCCCGGAGGAGCTGGCAGAGCGGGCGCGGGTACGGGTGGAGCGGCACTTCCCGCGCTTCGGGCTGGACCGGAGCTTCGCGGCGGCGGCGCGCGAGATGCGCGCCAAGCTGGAGAAGGCGGAGGCGGGAGAGCGCAATTTCAAGACCGTGGCCGGAGGCTTCTACGATATCGACTTCATCGCCTGCACGCTGCTGGTGCGCGCGGGCGTGGGGGAGACGCGGGGCAACATCCGGGAGCGGCTGCACGGGCTGGCGGCGCGCGGCCTGCTGAGCGATGCTGATTGCGCCACCCTGGACGCCGCGGCGGAGCTATTGCGCACGGTCGAGCACGTGGTACGGCTGGTGCTGGGGCGAGCGCGCAAGTCGCTGCCCGCCTCCGAACATGCCCGCCGCACGGTGGAGAGCCTGGTGACGCGCATCCTCCGCCGGGAACTCCCCGAGGGGCTGGAACACGAGATGGAGCGGGGATTCGAGACGGTGCGGGCGGTGTACGAGCGGGTGGTGAAGTAGCCGGCAGCCGGTTGTAGAGGGGGTTCCGGGGTGGATTTCCGCCCCCTGGGGCGGTTCAGCGGTGATAAGGTAAAAACTCGCTCCGGGGCGCCCTGTGACCGTGTCACAGGAGCATGTGACGCATGTCATAGGGCGAGGTACGCAATGGACCCTAGAATCGAGTGAGTTCTTATGCTACGGAGGGATTGAGCGATGGCGGATTCGTACAACGGCAACCCCGTCCCCACGGACGGCCAGAAGATCGCCTACAGCGGCGGCCAGTTCCAGGTTCCGGACAACCCTATCCTCCCCTTCATCGAGGGCGACGGCACGGGGCGGGACATCTGGAAGGCCTCGCGGCGGGTCTTTGACGCGGCGGTGCAGAAGGCCTACGGCGGCAAGCGGCGCGTGGCCTGGTACGAGGTCTTCGCGGGAGAGAAGGCGTTCACCCAGTTCAAGACCTGGCTGCCGGACGACACCGTGAATGCCATCAAGGAGTTCCGCGTGGCCATCAAGGGGCCGCTGACCACGCCCATCGGCGGCGGCATCCGCTCGCTCAACGTGGCCCTGCGCCAGATCCTCGATCTCTACGCCTGCGTGCGCCCGGTGAAGTACTACCAGGGTGTGCCTTCGCCGGTGAAGCATCCCGAGCGCATGAACGTGATCATCTTCCGCGAGAACACCGAGGACGTGTACGCCGGCATCGAGTGGCAGCAGGGGACCCCCGAGGTCCGGAAATTGATCGAGTTCCTGAACAAGGAGATGCTGAAGGGCGGGTCCAAGCGCATCCGGATGGATTCGGGCGTGGGCATCAAGCCCATCTCCATCACCGGGACCAAGCGGCTGGTGCGCAAGGCCATCCAGCACGCCCTGGCCAACGGGCGCAAGGTGGTCACCTTGGTCCATAAGGGCAACATTCAGAAGTTCACCGAAGGCGCCTTCCGCAACTGGGGCTACGAATTGGCGGTGGACGAGTTCCGCGAGCAGGTGGTCACCGAGCGCGAAAGC
>DATIWW010000389.1:0-2734 GCA_035519175.1 Terriglobales bacterium | reverse complement strand
GCCTGACGCTTCAGCTTGATCTTATTGGAGTTCACCACGTACAGCTTCGAGCGATGCAGGCGCACGTTGTTGCGGATCTGCCATGCAAGCAACGGATGTTGCTCCGTCGGATCGTTGCCGATCAGCAGGATCGCGGGGGCGTCGAAGACATCGCGCATGCTGGCCGTCTTGCCGGTTGTGCCTGCGAGGGCGGAGACGAAGGCAGGGAAGTCGGCGGTGCGGTGGTGATCGATGTTGTTCGTCTTCAGCACCGTGCGCGCAAACTTCTGCAGCAGGTAGCTTTCCTCGTTGCTGGTGCGGGTGGATCCGATCACGCCCAGCGCGGCGCCTCCTTCGCGCTCGCGGATCTCCTTGAACTTTGCGGCCACCAGCTCCAGCGCCTCTTCCCAGGTGGCAGGGAGGAGCCGGCTGTCCTTGCGGATCAAGGGCTGGCGCAAGCGCTCTTCGTGCTGCGCGAAGTCGAAGGCGTAGCGCCCCTTCACGCACAGGAAGTCGCCGTTGATGCCGCTCTTGTCGCGATTGTCGCCGCGCACGATCTCGGCGCCGTGCTCCGAGCGCCGCACCCCCAGCGTGGTCTTGCAGCCGTCGCCGCAGTGGGTGCAGACGGTGCCCACGTGCTTCATCTCCCAGGGCCGGGTCTTGTAGCGGTAGCTGCCCGAGGTGAGCGCGCCCACCGGGCAGATGTCGATGCACATGCCGCACTCTTCGCACTCCAGGTGGTCGTCGTGGTTGGGAGCGATGAGCGAGAGCACGCCGCGGTTCTGGATGCCCAGCGCGGCCACGTCCATGCCTTCGTTGCAGACGCGCACGCAGCGGTAGCAGAGGATGCAGCGCGGCCGGTCGAAGAAGACCACCGGCGACCACTGCTCTTCGGGCTTGTGGTTCTTGAAATCGATGAGCTTGGACTCGGAGGCGCCGTAGCTCAGCGTCATGTCCTGCAGTTCGCACTCGCCGCCGGCGTCGCAGACGGGGCAGTCCAGAGGATGGTTTTGCAGCACGAATTCCAGCATGGCCTGGCGCGCCTGCCGCACCTCCTCGATGCCGGTCTGCACGATCATGCCCTCGGCGACTACGGTGGTGCAGGCGGTCTGCAGCTTGGGCATCTTCTCGATCTTGACCAGGCACATGCGGCAGGCGCCCTGCAGCGAGAGCCCGGGGTAGTAGCAGAAGCTGGGCACCTCGATGCCGGCGCTCTTGCAGGCCTCGATGAGCAGCGACCCGGCAGGCGCCGCGATCTTCTTCCCGTCCACCGTGATGTTGACGTCAGGCATGGGTCGCTCTCAGTGCTGGTGCCTCCAGGGGTCGGCCGAGCGATGGTCCCACGCGGCGAGCACGGGAAGCTGCTCGACCGCGCCTTCCTCGAAGGGACACGGCTTGCCTTCCAAGTGGTCCTCGAACTCCTGGCGGAACTTCTTGACCATGCTGATCACCGGCATGGCGGCGGCGTCGCCCAGCGGACAGAAGGTCTTGCCCAGCATGTTCTCGGCCAGGTAGCGCAGGTTGTCGATGTCCTTCATCACTCCGCCGCCGGCGTGGAAGCGCACCAGGGTCTTCTTCATCCAGTCGGTGCCCTCGCGGCAGGGGATGCACCAGCCGCAGGACTCGTGCTGGTAGAAGCGCGTGGTGCGCAGGCAGAACTTCACGATGCAGGTGGCGTCGTCGAGCACGATCACGCCGCCGGAACCCAGGAAGGTGCCGATCTTGGCCAGGCTGTCGAAATCCATGGCCACATCCACTTCGTCGGCGGTCAGGATGGGCACCGACGAGCCGCCCGGCACCACCGCCTTGAGCTTGCGCCCGGGGCGCATGCCCCCGGCCACCTCGTAGATCATCTTCTTCAGGTTGTAGCCCAGCGGCAATTCGTACACCCCGGGCTTGGCCACGCAGCCGGAGAGGCAGAAGAGACGGGTGCCGCCGTTCTTGGGCGTGCCCAGCGAGGCGTACCAGTCGCCGCCGCCCAGCATGACGTGGGGGACGCTGGCCAGGGTCTCGGCGTTATTGATGACCGTGGGCCCGCCCCACAGGCCCACCACCGCGGGGAAGGGAGGCCGGATGCGCGGAATGCCGCGCTTGCCCTCCAGAGACTCCATCAGAGCCGACTCTTCGCCTACTTCATAGGCGCCGGCGCCGGTGTGGGAGGCGATGTCGAAGTCGCGGCCGCTGCCGAAGATATTCTTGCCCAGGAAGCCGCGGGCGTAGGCGTCGGCCAGGGCCTTCTCCATGATGCGCAGCAGGTAGCGATACTCGCCGCGCAGGTAGATGTAGCCGCGCTTGGCGCCCACCGCGAGGCCGGCGATGATCACGCCCTCGATCACCGAGTGCGGGTCGTGCTCGAAGATGAGGCGGTCCTTGCAGGTGCCGGGCTCGCTCTCGTCGCCGTTGCACAGGATGTACTTGGGCTTGGGCGACTCCTTGGGGACGAACGACCACTTCATGCCGGCGGAGAAGCCGGCGCCGCCACGCCCGCGCAGCGCCGATTTCTTGACCTCCTCGATGATGGCGTCGGGGGCCATGGTGAGCGCCTTCTCGACCGCCTTGTAGCCGTCAAGCTCGAGGTAGCGGTCGATGTTGGTCGCACCCATGCCAAAGCGCCGGGAGACGACCTTTACCTCGTCGGGATGGGAAACCAAGTCAGCCATGTCATTGAGTGATTATGCGTTGGGTCATCCGGCGATTGCGCCTTTCAATCGCTCAATCGCCAAATTTATTGCGTTCCCTTCCTCTTGTACTCCTC
>DATIWW010000388.1:0-2100 GCA_035519175.1 Terriglobales bacterium | reverse complement strand
TCCGTCGGCCGCCCGCAGACGAAGGCGGAACTCCAGGCATCCAAAGCGCTCGGCCAGCAGGCCGTCGCGGCCGGCATACTGGCGGCTCACCAGCTTGCGCCCGCCGAAGCTGCGCTCCCAGACCTCGCGCGCCACGCCGGGATCGGACTCGGCGCGGACCACCAGGCAGGTGGGCACCGCCTGGCCCTCCCGGGGAAAGCGCAGCAGCCCGGCGATCACCCGCGCCAGCAGCGCGCGGCCACGCCGGATGGTGAAGAGCCCGGCGCCCTCCCCGCCGCCCTCCCCGGAGTGGAAGCGACGCAGGCGCTCGTCCAGATCTTCCCATGCGCTGCCAAGCAGGCCGGGATAGAGGCCGGTGCTGGAGCCCGGATCCATGACCAAGTGTCCTCTAGCATACGCCGTGTGAAGCAGTGCTAGAATGCGGCCCGATGCCGGCGACTTCAGGCAAAGCGTGGATGTCGGCGGTGCTGTGGGCCGCCGCCGCCTACAACCTGGTGTGGGGAGCGGCCGCGGTGCTCGACCCCGGGCTGCTCTTCCGCTGGGCCAAGATGCCGCCACCGAACTATCCCGCCATCTGGCAGTGCGTGGGGATGATGGTCGGAGTCTATGGCGTGGGCTACGCCATCGCCGCCACCGACCCCCTGCGCCACTGGGCGCTGGTGGCGGTGGGCTTCCTGGGCAAGCTGGCCGGCCCCCTGGGCCTGGTGTACTCCGCTTGGCAGGGCACGCTGCCCTGGCGCGCCGGCTGGCTGAACGTGGGCAACGACCTGATCTGGTGGCTGCCCTTCGCACTCATCTTGCGCGCCGCCTGGCGCCAGCGGGCCCGCACATCCCAGCCTTAGCAGCAGGGTAACCAGCCGGTTACTTTGGGTTACCCCAGGTTACCCCGGTGTGTTGACCCACCCGTGGAAGTACTGTCTAATCTATCAGCTAGGAAGTGATTAGGCCTCTCTAACAGCATGAGGGAGGAGACCCTTGAACGCTGCACGTTGCGTATCGTCGAAGCTCGCCTTGGCGGTCGGCGTCCTTTTGGTGCTGGTGCCGGTGCGGTCAACCCGGGGAGGAGCCGCGGAACATGTGCCGCTCCACACCACTACCGACTGGAGCCAGCACCACCTGCTGTTCTCGGCGCCGGCCAATGACTACCAAACCTGGCAGTTGCGGCAATCGCAGCGCTACCGGCAGCAGGTGATCCAGCGGCAAGCCGCGGCCGGTCAATCCGCCGCCTGGCCGGCGCCGGTACCGCCGACACCACCGCCGCCCATCCGGGGAGGCTGGACCATCCAGCCTCCGCTCCATCGGGACTGGGGGATGTCGCTGGGAGCCGCGGGCACCTCCGGCGTGGGGAAGTACCCGGCGAAGTTCAGCTTCGACGTCAACGCCACGCCCAGTTGCGCCAATGACTTCGTGGTCTTTACCACCAGTCTCACCGGCGGACAGTCGGCGGTGGCGGCCAAGCGCACGGGGACCTTCACCGGTCAGCCCAGCAACAATCAGACCGTGACCATCGGCGGGAGCCTGGTGCTGAGAGCGCGGAACAGCCCGCTGACCGGGACCGACTTCCAGATCGGGGCCAACACCACGGCCACGGCCGCCAACCTGGCGGCGGCCATCACCCTCAACGGCGGGAGCGTGGGGGTGACGGGCAGCTCCGCCGGCGCGGTGGTGACCGTGACCGCCGCCACCGCCGGAGTCGGCGGCAACAGCATCACCCTGGCCGAGGGCTTGGGCAATTTCACCTGGGCCGGCGCGACACTGACCGGCGGGGTGGACGCCACCGGCAGCATCGTCGCGTTCAATCAGCTCTATTCCACTCAGGGCAGCACGGGCGGCCTGTGCAACCAGAACGGCCCTTCCATAATGTGGTTTTACAATACCAACCCCTCCGGCGATGCCACGGGAACGACCCGGACCTCGCCCGTGCTCTCCATCGACGGCAGCCAGGTGGCCTACGTGGAGTCGCGGAGCAACGCCAACGGCGGTTCCATCCTCCACATCCTGAAGTGGAAGGCGGGCCAGGGCAGCGCGGCAGCGGCGGTAGCGCCTGACCAGATCGTCGCTTCCTGGAGCTCGTGTACGGCGGGGAACTCCTGCATCGTC
>DATIWW010000387.1:0-6953 GCA_035519175.1 Terriglobales bacterium | reverse complement strand
GGAGGTGGAAGCGCTGGTCGAAGAGGTGCTGCGCGAGCGCCCCGCTGCGCTCCAGCGCCAGCTCCGCCTCGCGCTGCGCTTCATCCAGTGGCTCCCGGTGCTGCGCTTCGGACATCGCTTTACCGCGCTTGAGCCCACGCGCCGCGCCCGCTGCCTCACCCGCTTGGAGAACCACTCTCTCCAGTCCGTCCGCTTGGGCTTCTGGGGACTGCGCACGCTGGCCCTGCTCGGCTACTACGGGCGTCCCGCCGCCGACCGTGCCATCGGCTGGGCCGCTCACCCCCGCGGCTGGGAGGCGGTGCGATGACCCGCCTCAGCTACGACATCGTCATCGTCGGCTCGGGCGCGGGCGGCGGTACCGTCGCCCAGGAACTTTCCCCGCTGTGCGCCAAGGGCGCCCGCATCCTGGTCCTCGAGAAAGGCCCCAAGCTGCGCGACGACGAGTTCACCGGCAAGGAAGTGGAGATGTCGCAGGCGCTCTACGGCGACGGCGGCGGCTTTCTCACCGCCGACCGCACCATGACTCTGGCCTTCGGCTGCGCCTACGGCGGCTCGACCGTCGTCTACACCGGCACTTCCCTGCTGCCGCCCGAGCGCGTGATCCAGGGCTGGAATGTCCCCGGCCTCGACCTGAGCGAGATCACGCGCCGCGCCGCCAAATACAAGGAGCAGAACAACGTCCACTTGCTCCCCGACCCGGAGATCAACCAGAACAACCGCCTCTTCGTGGAAGGCTGCCGCCGTCTGGGCTATCGCGCCGAGCAGTTCCCGGTGAATATCAAGGGATGCCGCGGCTCCAGCCTGTGCAACCTGGGCTGTCCCAACCAGGCCAAGCAGGGCACCAACCGCGTGCAGCTTCCGGCAGCCGAGCGCAGCGGCGTGGAGGTGGTCACGCGCTGCGAGGTGCTGCGCCTGGGGGAGAAGAAGGTCTTTGCGCGGGTGACGCCCAAGCGGGAAGGCGCGAAGGGCGAGCCTTCCTCCTGGGCGCCTGGGGACTACGAGATCGACGCTCGGGTGGTGGTTGTGGCCGCCAGCGCTGTCAACTCCCCCGCCCTGCTGCTGCGCTCCGGCCTGGGCGACGCCCTGCCCCGCCTGGGCCACGGCTTCACCTGCCATCCTGCCTTCATCCTGGTGGCTGAGCACCCGCAGCCCATCACCAACTTCGTCGGCCACCCCAAGAGCTACTACCTCGACCAATTCGCGGAGAGCGAGCGTTTCGTGCTCGAGACCTGCATGTACTTCCCCTTCATCACCGCCAAGAGCCTGGCGGGCTTCGGGGAAGCGCACAGCTCCTTCCTGCGCGCCTTCCCTCGCCTGCAGATGATCCTGGTGCTGGCCTGCGACCACGTGGACGAGCACAAGCGCGTCAGCGCGGACGGTGACGGCCGCCCCGTGGTGCACTACCGCTTCGCGCCCGAGACGGTGAGGGGGCTCATCCGCGGCGCTATCACCTCGGCCAAGATCTTCTTCGCCGCGGGCGCGGTGCGCGCCCACGTCCCTGTCGCGCCCCATCCCACCGTCGAAGCCTGCACGCCCGAGCGCCTGGAGGAACTGGCCGGGACCTGTGCCGTCGTCCCCGGCAAGACCTCCATTTCCGCGGCCCACCTGCAGGGGGGCTGCGGCATGGGCCGCGGCCCGCAGGACTCGGTCACCGATCCCAACGGCCGCGTCCACGGCAAGCCCTGGCTCTTCGTCGCCGACGCCAGCCTCTTCCCCAACTCCGTCGAGATCAATCCTTACCTGACCATCATGGCGCTCGCCGACCGCGTGGCCGAGACCATCCGCCAGGAGGCGGCGACCTTGTTATGAAGATGACCGGCGGCGACATCGCCGTGCGCGCCCTGGAGGACGAAGGCATTCAGTACACCTTCGGCATCCCCGGCACCCACAACATCGAGCTGTACGATTCCCTGGCCCGCTCCGCCCGCGTGCGCCCCCTGCTGGTCACCGACGAGCAGAGCGCCTCCTTCATGGCCGACGGCTACGCCCGCGCCTCCGGCAAGCTGGCCGCCGTCAACCTCGTGCCCGGCGCGGGTCTGACGCACGCCATGTCGGGCATCGCCGAGGCCTTCCTCGACGGCGTGCCCATGCTGGTGCTCTCCTGCGGCATCCGCCTGCACACCACTAAGGGCTATCAGCTCCACGACGTGGACCAGATGGCCATCGCCCGTCCCGTCACCAAGGCGCAGTTCCGTCCCGCGCAGGGGTCGGAGATCTACGCCGCCATCCGCCGCGCCTGCCGTCTCGCTCTCACGCCGCCCTTCGGCCCGGTGATGGTCGAGGTCCCCGTGGACCACTACCTCACCCGCCACGAGCCCGGCTTCGAGACCGCACCGGAAGCCTCGGCGCCGCTGCCCGCGCCCCGCCCCCAGCAGCTCGAGGAACTGCGCGCGCTGCTGGCCGCCAGCCGCCGCCCTCTCCTTTATCTGGGAGCCGGCGCTGCCGGGGCCGGCCGCGACCTGGTCGCGCTCGCCGAGTGCCTGGAAGCCCCCGTGACCACCAGCATCCAGGGCAAGGGCGTCTTCCCCGAGGACCACCCGCTGTGGCTGTGGTGTGGCTTCGGCGAGGCCGCGCCCCCCTTCGTGCAGAAGATCGCCTCGGGCTGCGACCTCACTCTGGCCATCGGCTGCCGCTTCTCCGAGGTGGGCACCGCCGGCTACGGCGTCGAGCCCGCCGGCCCGCTGGTGCATGTGGACATCGACCCGGCGGTGCTGAATAGGAACTTCCCTGCGAAGCTCCCCATCGTCTCCGACGCCGCCGCCTTCGTCTCGGCGCTGCTGCCTTCGCTCCCGCCGCGCGGCCCCGATCCTGGGCTGCGCGAAGCCATCCGCGCCGGCCATGCCGAGGTGTGGGAAGGTTGGGCACCGCCGCAGGACGCCGGCCGCGTCTGGCCGCCGCTTCTGTTGAAGACGCTGCAAGCGGTGCTGGGCCCCGATGCCGTCTACTCCACCGACAGCGGCAACGGCACCTTCCTGGCCATGGAATGCCTGCGCCTCCAGCAGCAGCGCTCTTTCATGGCGCCCGTGGACTATTCGTGCATGGGCTACTCCCTGCCCGCGGCCCTGGGCGCGGCGCTGGCCTGCCCCGGCCGCCCGGTGGTGGCGCTGCCCGGCGACGGCGCCTTCCTCATGACCGGCCTCGAACTGCTGACCGCTGCGCAGAACAAGCTGCCGGTCATGGTCTTCGTGCTGCGCGACCGCGAACTGGCGCAGATCGCGCAGTTCCAGCAGACCGCGCTCGACCGCAAGACCTGCAGCGAATTGCCTGGCTATGACCTGGCGGCGCTCTGCCGTGGCGTGGGCGTCGAGTGCCTGGCGCTCGACCGCAACGCGCAGGCCGAGGACGTGGTGCGCAAGGCCCTGGCGATCGCGCAGTCGAAGCGCCCGGTGGTGGTGGACGTCGCCATCGACTATTCCGAGAAGACCTACTTCACCCGCGGCGCCATCAAGGTGATGGCGTCGCGCCTGCCCTTCGCCGACCGTGTGCGCTTCCTGGCCCGCGCCCTGGGCCGGCGGCTCACCTAGCCCATCCCAGCTTCCTTGACCCTCGCCTCCTCTTTCGTGTAGTTAGGGGTCTTCAGGAGAATCCTATGCGAGCCCTCACCGCCTTCTTGCTCAGTCTCGTTCTCAGTCTCGCTGCCTTCGCCCAGTCCAGCCAGCACGGCGTACTGGCACAGGACATGGACCGCAAGGCCGATCCCTGCTCCGACTTCTTCGACTACGCCAACGGCGCCTGGCGCGCGCAGAATCCCATTCCCTCTTACATGGACCGCTGGAGCCGGCGCTGGCAGGCGGGCGAGAACAACAAGGAGCAGCTCAAGGAGATCCTCGAGCCCATCGCGCAGAAGCAGGACTGGCCCCAGGGCAGCGTCGACCAGCTCATCGGCGACTACTACGCCGCCTGCATGGACGAGAAGCGCGTGAATGAGCTCGGCTTGGCGCCCCTCATGCCGCTGCTCGCCGACGTCGATGCCATGAAAGGTCCCGCCGACGTGCAGCGCATGATCGAGCGCCTGCACGACCTGGGCGTGACCGCTCCCTTCGGACTTTACGGCGCTCAGGACAATCACAATCCCACGCAGGTGATCGCCGACGTGTACGCCAGCGGCCTGGGTCTTCCTGACCGCGACTACTACCTGAAGACCGAGCAGCGCTTCCAGGACGCGCGCGCCAAGTACCGCGTCCACGTCGCCAACATGTTCAAGCTGGCGGGCTTCAGCGAGGCCGACGCCCAGGCCGCCTCCTACACCGTCTTCAGGATGGAGACGGATCTGGCCAAGGCGTCGCTCGACAACGTCGCCCTGCGCGATCCCAAGGCCACCGACCACAAGACCAGCATCGCGGACCTGCAGAAGATGACCCCGCACTTCGACTGGACGGCGTACTTCGCGGCTACACACATCCCGCCCGAGGCCCTCAACGTCGATCAGCCCGCGTTCATGGCGGAAGTGGACCGCCAGTTGCGCGAGACCCCGCTGGCCGACTGGAAGACCTATCTCAAGTGGCAGCTCCTGCACGCCGCCGCCGACTCGCTCTCCGCCCCCTTCGTCGAGGAGAGCTTCAACTTCTACGGCCGCTACCTCTCGGGCGCCACCGAGATGAAGCCTCGCTGGAAACGCTGCGCCGAATCCGAAGACCAGTTGCTGGGCGAGGCCCTGGGGCAGGCGTATGTCAAGAAGTACTTCCCGCCCGAGGCCAAGAGGCGCACCCAGGAGATGGTGCAGAATTTGCTGCTGGCCATGAAGCAGACCATCCAGGAGCTGGAGTGGATGGGCCCGGAGACCAAGAAGAAGGCCCTGGAGAAACTAGCCACCTTCAACGTCAAGGTCGGCTATCCCGACAAGTGGAAGGACTACAGCCGCGTCCCCATCTCGCGGGACTCCTACTTCGACGACGTAGTGGCCGCCAGCAAGTTCAACGTGGACGACGACCGCGCCCAGATCGGCAAGCCGGTGGACCGCGGCCGCTGGGGCATGACCCCGCCCACCTCCAACGCCTACTACAATGCCCAGCTCAACGAGATCGTCTTCCCCGCCGGCATCCTGCAGCCCCCGGCCTTCGACATGAGCGCGGTCGATGCGGTCAACTACGGCTCCATCGGCGTGGTCATCGGGCACGAGATCAGCCACGGCTTCGACGACCAGGGCGCGCAGTTCGATGCGGTGGGCGCGCTCAACAACTGGTGGACCGCCGACGATCTCAAGCGCTTCCAGGCGCGCACCCAGTGCGTGGTCGACCAGTTCGACCACTACTTCATCGAGCCCGGCATCCATCACCAGGGCAAGCTGGTGCTGGGCGAATCCATCGGCGACCTGGCCGGCGCCAAGATCGCCTACCTCGCCTTCCACCTCTCGCTCCAGGGCAAGCCCCCCGCGCCCACCCTCGACGGCTTCACCCCCGACCAGCAGTTCTTCATCGCCTGGGGCCAGTTCCGCGGCGACGAGACCCGCCCCGAGGCTCAGCGCCTGATGGTGCAGGGCGACCCGCATCCCGTGGCCAAGTTCCGCGTCATCGGCCCGCTCTCCAACATGCCCGCCTTCCAGAAGGCGTTCAGTTGCAAGGCCGGCTCGGAGATGGTCCGCCCGCCGGAGAAGCGTTGCGAGGTGTGGTAGGGACTGACGAGGTTACGGCGCCCCTACGACCTCTCCTACGTAGGCGACGGTGTCGCCCTTCTTCATGCTGGGCACCGAGCAGATGTACAACACCACGCCCGCGGCCGGCGCCCGCGCCTCCTCGATCACGCTGCCGAAGTAGTCGGTGATGGTGCCGAGCTTCATCCCCTGCTCGACGTAGGTGCCGCGCTTGACCAGCGGATAGAAGATCCCCGTCTGCCCGCTTTCCACCGTGTCCAGCTTCCCGATCCACACCGGGTGCTCGACGAAGGTGGGCGCGCCCGGCAGCATCTTGAGGTAGCGCATCACGCTGAGCGTGCCCTTCACCAGCGACGCCACGTCGTCCGCCTCCACCGTTCCCGCGTGTCCAGCTTCCACCGGGATGGCGGGTTTGCCGCGCGTGTTGGCGGCGTTATCCAGGTAGCGCGCGGCGTTGGGGTCCTTGGGCCGGTCGCTCCAGATGATGATGTGGTCGAGCCCGAAGGCCAACACCATCTCGCGCGTGACGGCGTCGTGCTTCTCGTTGCCGGTCTTGGGCCAGTAGCTGTAGGGACGCAGGTCTTCGTCCAGGTCGCCGCCGTGGAAGTCGATCAGGTAATCGCAGCGCTCCACCACCTGCTGCGTGATCAGCCACGACGCCCGCTCCGTTTGCGTGCCGTCTGCCTTGCCCGGATAGAAGCGGTTCATGCTCTTGCCGTCCACCGGGTTCACGTGCGGGACCTTCTGCAGGAACGATTGCACGTTCACCAGCGGCACCAGGATCACCGTGCCGGCGACCTGCGCCGGATCGAGCTGCTGGATGAGCTTCTCCACCGCGATGATGGAGGCGTACTCGGTGCCGTGCGCGCCCGTCACCAGCGCCAGCACCGGCCCCGGCTTGGCGCCGCGTACCACCACAACGGGAATGTCGGTGCCGGCGTCCACTCCTGCCGGGACCTTCAGAAAGCCGGAGGCCTTGTGCCCGGGAGCGGCCGTAGCCGTGCCCACGGTGAAGCTGCTGTCTTGCGCGGCGGCGCCGGCCGCAGCTAGCGCCGCCAGGAGAGCGAGAGCGATGGCAGATTTCATGGCGGGGAGTATAAGCCAGGTGAAGCCGGGGGGATACGAAGGACGGCGGACGGCCGGCGCCGGCCGCTAGCTCACTTCTTCTCGAGCTGGATGCTCTGCTCCAGCGTGCCCTCCGCCATGTTGATCTGGCGCTTCACGTTCAGCACCTTGCCGTCGTCGGAGAGGCTCCAGCGGCTGGTCCAGTTGACCGGCTCCACGTGGTGCGCCGGCTTGGCCTTCCGCCGCCCCTCCCACACCAGCGTCTGCCCGTCCCAATAGACGCGCGCCCAGATCTCGC
>DATIWW010000386.1:0-2167 GCA_035519175.1 Terriglobales bacterium | reverse complement strand
TTGCCCCGCCTCCAAGGTCAAGTCAACCCAAGATCCAGGCATTCCGGGCATTCTCTCGATCCCAGGCAAACGCCACTTCATTTCACCGCGGAGCGCGCGGAGAACGCGGAGGAACGACACCCGGAGAACCACCTTTTCTTTCTTCTCCGGCACGGCCGAGATCTCTGCCGTACGAACGACCCCAGTCTGGCCGGACTCCAGATAGATGCAACCACAGCAATACGATGTGTGCCCTGCGCAGGACTGTCGGTACCCCGCTCCGCGTTCTCCGCGCTCTCCGCGTTGAATGAGGCCGCGGTTCGCCGGGAAGTCCGGCTCCGCGTGCACCGCGTTCTCCGCGGTAAATGACGCTGCGGTTGGCCGGAGCTAGTCGTGTCGGCGGGCGAGGCGCCGGTTCAGCGCCTCGATCTCGGCGCTCTGCTGGGCCACCTGCTCTGCCACGAAGCCGACGCCGAAGGCGAGGAAGCCGAGGGTTTCCAGCAGGATGACCAGGTAGAGCAGCGGCCGGAAGCCGAAGGGCGGCATCCACTGGAGGATGCGCAGCACGACGGTGAGCACGCCCACCACCCCGCCCAGCGCCGCCATGATCAGCCCGCTCATGCCGAAGAGGATCATGGGCTTGCGCGCGAAGAAGAGGAAGAAGGCCACCGAGACCATGTCCAGCAGCCCGACCAGGATACGCCCGCGGCCGGAGAACTTGGCCTCGCCGTGGCGGCGGGGGTGGAGCGTGATGTCGATCTCGCTGACGGTGAAGCCGCGGGCGTAGGCCAGCACGACGAAGAAGCGGTGCCAGTCGTGGCGCAGCGCCACCTCGTCCAGCACCTCCCGGCGAAAGGCCTTCATCGAGTTCAGGTCGGAGACCGGAACGTCGAAGAGCTTGCGGCTCAGCCGGTTGTAGATGGAGGACACGCCACGCTTCTCGTACTTCCCCATCTTGCGGCCGGTGACGATGTCCCAGCCTTCGGCCAGCTTCTCCAGGTAGCGCGGGATCTCCTCGGGCGAGTGCTGCAGGTCGGCGTCGAAGAGGACCAGGTACTGCTTCGACGTGGCCTCGGCTCCGGTCACCAACGCCTCGGTCTTGCCGAAGTTGCGCCGGTGGCGGACCACCCTGAGGGCAGGCCAGCGCGCCGCCTGCTCGGCGACGGCGGCGGCGGTGCCGTCGCTGGAGCCGTCGTCCACCACCACGACCTCACCCTCCAGCCCGTGCTTCTCGAAGGTGGCGCGCAGCTCCGCCACCAGCTCCGGCACGTTCTCCACCTCGTTGAAGGCGGGGACGAGAACGGCAAAGTCGCGCCGGACCTCCTCGATCCGGCGCAACTCCAGGGGCGGCGTCGTCGCAGGCAGTGTGGTGCGCATGGCTCGGGTGCTAGACGCGCTTCCTCATGCGGGCCGAAATGATGCCGAGCTGGTCGCGGTACTTGGCCACGGTGCGCCGCGCGATCTGGATTCCCTCTTCCTTCAGGATGTTGACGATCGCCTGGTCCGTGAGCGGGCGCCGCGGCTCCTCCTCGGACACCAGCTTCTCGATCTTGGCCTTGATGCCGCGGGCGCTCACGTCTTCGCCCGAGGTGGTGGACAGGCCGCTGGAGAAGAAGAACTTGAGCGGCAGCACGCCGCGGGGCGTCTGCACGAACTTCTCGTTGGTCACGCGCGAGACCGTGGACTCGTGCATGCTAATGACCTCGGCCACCTCGCGCAGCGTGAGCGGCTTGAGGTACTGCACGCCCTTCTCGAAGAACTCCCGCTGCCGGTCCACGATGAAGTTCATCACCTTGAGCATCGTCTGGCGCCGCTGCTCGATCGCCTGGATCATCCAGTTGGCGCTGTTGAGCTTGTTGGAGATGAACTCCTTGTTCTCGCCCTTGAACTTGTTCTTGTCCTTGGCGATCTCGCGGTAGGCGCGCGACAGCTTGAGACGCGGCAGGCTGGTGTCGTTCAGGAACACCATGTACTCGCCGTCGATCTTCTCCACGATCAGGTCGGCGATGATGTAGTTGTCCGAGGGCGCCGCGTACTTGAGCCCCGGCTTGGGATCGAGCTTGGCCACGTCGTCCGCCGCCGCCTGCACGTCGCGCGGCGTGATCGACAGGTCCTTCGAGATCTCCGACCAGCGGTGGTTGATGAGCTGGTCGAAGTAGTCGCGCACGATGCGGTAGGCGAGGCTGTC
>DATIWW010000385.1:0-2816 GCA_035519175.1 Terriglobales bacterium | reverse complement strand
AGGGATTGTCACCCCGAGCGCAGCGAGGGGCCTAGGTTTTCTCCTTGTCCTTCAAGAACGACCTTCCCCACTCCCGGGCTAGATCATCCCACTTGGGGTTGAAGGCGTTGATCAAGGCATCCTTCTTTGCTCTTCCCCACGACTTGATCTGCTTCTCCCGCTGGATCGCGTTGCCGACGTATCGAAACGTCTGGTAGTAGACCAGGCGATTCAGGTTGTAGTGGGAGGTGTAGCCCTCGTCGTCCTTCTCCTTGTGCTCCAAGGAGCGTCGGAAGATATTGTTGGTGACGCCGGTGTAGAGCGGTCGTCGGGAAGGGTTCGTCAGGATATAGACGTAGTAGCGGCGCTCGCGCTGGGCCATGGCTAGCCCCCTATCTACAATTGTCATCCCGAGCGCAGCGAGGGATCTAGGTTCTTGTCTTGATCGAGAAAACCCGGATTCCTCGCTGCGCTCGGAATGACAATCCTGAAGGGTCGCGCTCGACCGAGCAGCCGTCCGTCCCCGGCAGTCCGCGTTCCTCCGCGTGCATCTGCGGCGAATGAAGTCCCTTACCGCCGCGCCACCGCGCTCTTGGCTTCGGCCTTGGCGGAGTCGGGCACGGGGGTGGGTCCGGGCGCCGGCTTCGTCAGCCCCAGCGCCTGGCGCACCTCGGCCTCCAGCTTGCCGAAGATGTCCTTGTGCTCCTTGAGGAAGAGGCGGGTGTTCTCGCGCCCCTGCCCGATGCGCTCGCCCTTGTAGCTGAACCAGGCGCCCGACTTCTCCACCAGGTTGTGCAGCACCGCCAGGTCGATGAGGTCGCCCTCGCGCGAGATGCCCTCGCCGTAGATGATGTCGAACTCGGCCTCGCGGAAGGGCGCGGCCACCTTGTTCTTCACCACCTTCACCTTGGTGCGCGAGCCGATGACGGTGTCGCCCTCCTTGATGGCGGCGATGCGGCGGATGTCGATGCGCACGGTGGAGTAGAACTTGAGCGCGCGCCCACCGGTGGTGGTCTCGGGATTGCCGAACATCACCCCGATCTTCTCGCGGATCTGGTTGATGAAGACCAGGCAGGTGCGCGACTTGGAGACCGTGCCGGTGAGCTTGCGCAGCGCCTGCGACATCAGGCGGGCCTGCAGGCCGACGTGGCTGTCGCCCATCTCGCCGTCGAGTTCGGCCTTGGGTACCAGCGCGGCCACCGAGTCCACCACCAGCACGTCTACCGCGCCCGAGCGCACCAGGGCCTCGGTGATCTCCAGCGCCTGCTCGCCGTAGTCGGGCTGCGAGACCAGCAGGTTGTCCACGTCCACGCCCAGCTTCTTGGCGTAGCCGGGATCGAGGGCGTGCTCGGCGTCCACGAAGGCGGCCATGCCCCCGGCCTTCTGCGCTTCCGCCACCACCTGCAGCGCGATGGTGGTCTTGCCCGAGGCCTCGGGGCCGAAGATCTCCACCACCCGGCCGCGAGGGAAGCCGCCCACGCCCAGCGCCGCGTCGAAGCTGATGGCGCCGGTGGGGATCACCGCGATGGGGACGATGGCCTCCTTGGTGCCCAGGCGCATGATCGAGCCCTTGCCGAACTGCTTCTCGATCTGCGCCATGGCCAGGTCAATGGCCCGGCTCTTTTCCGTCTTTTCATCCGCCATAATTGCGCTCCTGAATTCTCTTGAGGATGAATGCCAGCCTAGCCTACACCCGGAGTCGTGCCGGAGTCAGTGGCGTATTCACCCGGTTTTTCCACAACCAGACAGTATAGCGCGGATTCCGTGAATAGGCGAATAAAAAGCGAATCCGGGACCATACGTGTGACTGGCGACTACCGCTTGAGCAGGTCCACCGGCTCTCTGACGTCCGTCACGCGGAAGTACTTGGCCAGCCCGGGATAGCGCGCGGCCACCGCCTCGTACATCGCATAGGCCACCCGCCGGTAGGAGATGTGCCCTGCCGGGCCGGTGCGCAGCTCCGAGATGTACACCGCTTCCGCGAAGTCCATCTTGAACAGCGTGCGCTTGCGGTAGGCCAGGGGGATGGCATAGACCGCATTCTCGCCGGGAAGCCGGTCCACGGTTCCGGCGGCGCGCAGCATGGCGGCGTCGTAGCGCGGCTTCTCCCCCGCCGTTTCGATCTCCTCCGGCGTGTCGTAGCCGTGAGCGGCAGTGAACTCCTGCCCGATCTGCACGCAGCGGCGGTGGCGGTGCATGTCGCGGAAGCCGCCCAGGTCCATGAGGATGTCGAAGCGGAGGCGCTGCCCGGCGGAGAAGGCGCGCAGCAGTTCGTCGTGCTTGCCGCGGTGCTTCGTGCCCAGCGCGATGATCTCGCCGCGCCGCGCCCCGCTCAACCCTTCCACCCGCTCGCGGATCTGCCGGTAGGGATGGTGACAGTGCTCGTAGAGGAGGGTCGCGGCCAGCTCGAGCTCCAGGGGATCGTCCTCCAGCAACTCGACCGGCTTCGCGGCTGCGATGGCGGCGCCCTGCATCAGTTCGGCCGCGGCCTGGCGCAATTCCCGCCGCGTCTCCATCTCGTAGGGACTGGCCTCCGCGTACTTCACCAGCGTGGGCGCGGCCTTGACGTCTCGCAACAACTCCTGCGCCGCGCGCTCCCCTAGCACGGCGTCCCGCGCCCGCACCTCCTCCACCAGCCCGCGCCACTTCTCCTGGTTGAGGTTGTAGGCGGGCTGGCGCGCCGCCTGCTTCAGCAATTCCCCCAGCCGCCGCACCTCGGCGTAGGGATTGGAGAGCAGGCGCGCGATCTGGTTCTCCAGGGTGCGCGCGTTCACGATCTCGCCCAACGAGGTGTTGGTCCCGAGCGGCAGCAGGTAGCGCGAGATGTCGAAGGCGCG
>DATIWW010000384.1:0-2767 GCA_035519175.1 Terriglobales bacterium | reverse complement strand
CGAAGCGCGTGAACCACTGGAAGTTGTCGAAGACGGAGTGGTAGACGCCGTAAGGCCCGCCCGAGCCGATGTCGGTGGAGGGCACGCCCAGGTGCTGCAGGAAGGGAGTGTAGTCGGAGCCCGAGCCCAGGTCGCCCACCGGCACTTCGCTGCCCAGGTGGGCGGCGGGCATGCGCTGGGGGGCGCCGGTCACCGCGGCGGGGGCCTGCGCGGCGCGCTCGGCCGCCTGCCGCTCCCGCGTCCGCCGCCAGACGTCATAGAGCATGCCGCCTTGCGGGCTGGGCACCACCCGGGTGAGGTCGCGCACGAACTGCTTCAGGCTGGGCACCGCCGAGGCCCCGAAGTTCGGCCCCGAGACCGCCACATCCACGTTGAAGTAGGCGGCCGCGGCCGACAGCATCTTGAAGTTGTCTTCCGCCCACTCGCTGGAGCCGATCAGGCCCTGCTCCTCGCCGTCCCAACTGCCGAAGATGATGGTGCGCTTGGGCCGCCAGCCGGCCTTCAGCAGTTCGCCCAGCCCGCGCACCGCCTCCAGCATGGCGGCGGTGCCGCTGTTGGGGTCCACCGCGCCATAGACCCAAGCGTCGCGGTGGTTGCCCGCCACCACGAACTGGCTCGCCTGCTCGGGATCGCTGCCCGGGATCCTGCCGATCACGTCCCACAAGGTGCGGTACTCATAGTCCTGCTTCAGGTGCAGGCGCACCTTCACCGGCCCCGGACCCAGGTGGTAAGTGAAGGGCAGCGCTCCCTGCCACTCGCGCGGCGACTCGGGCCCGCCCAATTGCTCCAGGATGGGCTGCGCGTCGCCCCAGGAGAGGGGGGTGGTGGGGATCTTGGGCAGGGCGGGTGCCTGTGCCGGAGGCACGCGCTGGCTCTCGGGCAGCGACGGCAGCGAAGCCACTCCCGGTGTGGTGGGATCGCCGGCGTACTCGAAGGTGTAGCCGATGGAGCCGCGCTGCACCCCGCTCTGCGGCCGCCACGGCCCTGCGGGATAGGGATCGCCCTTGAAGAAGCCGTCGTCGATGGGGTCGGAGTAGATGATCACGCCCGCGGCCCCGTGCTGCTCAGCCACGAACGATTTCACTCCGCGGAAGTTCTGCCCGTAGCGCACCACCACGATCTTGCCGCGCACCTCGATGTGCTGCAGCGCCAGCTTCTCGAAATCCTCGGGACGGCCGTAGTTGGCGTAGACCACCTCGCCCTCCACGTCGCCCGAGGGTGAGTAGCCGTTGAAGGGCAGGACCACGCGGGGATCGTTCTGGTAGGGATCGCCGGCCACGCTCTCCGGGTGCGGGCCGACCACGCGCGCGGGGCCGGGGCCGGTGATGCTCACGCTGATCTCCGCCGGCGTGTTCATCCACACCTTGTACTCGACGATCTGGGTCTGGAGCCCGGCCTCGCGAAACTTCTTGGCCACGAACTCCGCCGTCTTCTTGTCCTCGGGCGAGCCTGCGATGTGGGGCGCAGAGGTCAGGGTGCGCAGGTCGTCCTCCGCGCGCTTGGGGTCCGGCGCCAGCAGGAACTTCTGCTCCCACTTCTGCTGCTCCTGGGGATCGCGGAAGAAGGCGTAACCGGCGGGCGCGGCGGCCGGCTCCTGCGCCGCCAGGGGGCCCAGCAGGAGGGAGGCCAGGAAGACGGCGCTCAAGCGCTTCATGCATGCTCCTCGAAGGAAGGATGAGTTGGCCGGGAAGCTCCCCGGCCCCGGAGAAAACTTTGTAGCTTACACTATGCGGGCAGGGTACAGGGATGAATCGCAGGCAATGGCTGAAGGCAGCCGGGGCGGCCGCGGCAGTGTGGCTGGGCGCGCCCTTTCTCAACCGCGGGCGCTTCCGGCTCTTCGCCGCCTCGCCGGAAGAATACTCGGCCCGCTGCCTGGAGCTGGTCGAGCGCTCCCTGGTCATCGACATGCTCAGCCAGTTCAAGCTGGGCGCCTATCCCGACGTGCTGGGCGGCCCCGACCGCCCCACCGTCACCTGGTTCTCGCGGCCGGCGAGCTTCACCGCGGAAGACTTCGCGCGCTACCGGGAGTCCGGCATCAACGTCTTCCACATCGGCTGGGGGACGCGCCGCGGCGATCCCTTCGGCGACGCGCAGAAGGTCTTCCATGCCTGGAACCGCTTCATCCTGGCGCACGCCGGCGAACTGATGCGTCTCACCGACTCCACGCACCTGGCCGAGGTCAAGCGCGCCGGCAAGATCGGCATCCTGCTGGGGCTGCAGGGCGCCGACCACTTCCGCACCGTCGAGGACATCCCCCTCTTCTTCGACCTGGGCCAGCGCGTCTCGCAGCTCACCTACAACCTGCCCAACCGCCTGGGCTGCGGCTACGAGTCGCGCCCCGACACCGGCCTGACCGCCTTTGGCGGCGAGGTGGTGGCGCGCATGAACCGGGAGGGCATGGCGATCGATCTCTCCCACTGCGGCGACCGCACCACGCTGGACGCGCTGGCCGCCTCGCGCCGCCCCGTGCTCTTCACCCACGCCGACTGCCGCGCCCTCAATCCCCATCCCCGCAACAAGAGCGACGAGGAGATCCGCAAGCTGGCGGCGACCGGCGGCATCATGGGCATCACCGGGGTGCGCATGTTCGTGAAGGCGGCGGAGCCGGTCACGCTCGACGACGTCCTCGATCACGTGGACCACGTCGCCCGCCTCGTGGGGGTGGAGTTCGTCGGCATCGGCAGCGACATCGATCTCGACGGCTACGACGCGCTGCCCCCAGCGCTGCGCGCCAAGATGCTCACCGGCTATAAGTCGAGCCCTGCCT
>DATIWW010000383.1:0-2073 GCA_035519175.1 Terriglobales bacterium | reverse complement strand
AAACCCTCTCCGTATCTCCGTACCTCCGTGGTGGACACCGCCTTTGTCTTGCCGCCTCATAGAGCACGATGCTCGCTGCCACGCCGGCGTTCAGGGACTCCACTTGGGGCGAGTGGGGGATGGCGACCAGTTCATCCATTTCCCGTACCAGATCTCGGGGCACTCCCCCGCCTTCGCTGCCGATGAAGATAGCCACTGGTGTGTTCCATGTCGCCTCGTCCAACGGCGTCCCTTTGTGCGCTGACGTTGCCACCAGCCGCACTCCTGCTTCTCGCAGCCGTGCCACGACATCTTTCATCGTGGCTCGCGCCACAGGCACGCGAAACACCGACCCCGCCGACCCGCGCACGACCTTGGAGTTGAACGGACTGACCGTGCCTTCCCCCAGGATGACCCCGCCCGCACCGAAAGCCTCCGCCGAGCGCACGATCGTCCCCAGATTTCCCGGGTCCTGCACGCCCGCAATGGCCACGAGCGGCCCGGCCTGTGCCTTGCCCACGACGTCTTCTAAGGAGAACTGCTTCCACTTCACCAGCGCCGCCACGCCTTGCGGGCTCTCACTGGGCACGGCGCTGACGAATAGCCGGTCAGGCAAGACCACCGTCTCTACAAGGGCTCCGATCTGAGGCAGCAGACGCTGGGCCTTGGCTTCAGCGGAAGCGCTGAAGAGCACCGCGCGAAACCGTAACCCGCTGCGGATCGCCTCTTCCAGGATCCGGAGACCCTCGATCGCGCAACAGCCGTCCGCCGTGAGTTCGCCCGCGGCGAAGGCCCGGCGCAGTTCCTTGACCAGCGCATTGTGGCGGCCTTCGATCGGCCGTAAGCGCCGCGTGGAAGCCTGGTCTCGACTGGCCATTCTTCTGCATCATACGCGCTTGCAGGCGTCTCACGGACGCCGCGAGCTTCGCCAGGCCTAAGATCCCTACTTCCTTCGCACGCCTTGCGGTCGAGTGCTTCTGGAGGCTTCCAAGACTTAGGCCGGCCATCAAAAAGCTGAAAACCCGGCTCGATCCCGTTTCCCTCGGCTTGCAGCGCTCGCTCATGTTATGTTAGCTTTCGCCATTTCACCCCATAGTGGAAGGAAGCGTAGTGCGCGCGGAGATTCTCAAGATCAACAGCGAGAAGCCCGAAATCTCGCTCATCCAGTACGCCGCCGACCAGATTCGTGCCGGCTACGTTCTAGGCATGCCCACTGATACCTTCTACGGCTTGGCCGCCGATCCCTTCAACCTGCGGGCGGTGGACCGTGTGTACGAGATCAAGTCCCGTTCCCGGCACAAGCCTCTGTCCCTGCTGATCGAGAGCGTGGACCAGGCCGAGGAACTCGCGCGCCCTCTGCCCAAGGAGTTCTACGAACTGGCCCGCAAGTATTGGCCGGGCCCGCTGACCATCATCGTGCGAGCCGCCTCCCGGCTCCCTCTGAAAGTCACGGCCAATACCGGCAATGTCGCGCTGCGCGTGCCCAATGCCAAGATTCCCCTGGCAGTGGTGAAGGCGGCGGGGATTCCGATCACGGCCACCTCCGCCAACCTCAGCGGGGCGTCGGAGTGTACCACCGCCGAGGCGGTGCGTGATCAATTGCAGGACCGTATTCCGATCATTGTGGACGGTGGTACTTCGCCCCGCGATGTGGCTTCCACCATCGTTGACCTTACCGACGAGGAGGCCCGCTGGCAGGTCATGCGGGAAGGCGCGATCCCAGCCCAGGAGATCTCCGAGTTCTTCGCGCAAGGATGACGGAAACTGCGGCCAAGCAGCGTCCTCGGCATTACTGGCTGCTGCGGCTGGTGGTCCTGGCTGCGGCCGTGCTCCTTCTCTGGTTCGGTGTTGTCTGCCTGCAGATTGTCCGGCAGGCGTCGCAGCAAGAGCTTCACCCCGCCGATGCCATCGTTGTCTTCGGAGCCGCCGAATATGCCGGCCGTCCTTCTCCTGTGTACAAGGCCCGCCTGGACCACGCCTTCGACCTGTTTCAGCGCGGCATCGCCCCGGTGGTGATCACCACTGGTGGAGCGGGCGACGATCCGAGTTTCAGCGAAGGCGGCGTGGGCCATGACTACCTGATGAAACGTGGCA
>DATIWW010000382.1:0-2308 GCA_035519175.1 Terriglobales bacterium | reverse complement strand
CGTGATCTTCGCCGCCTACTACATGCTTCCCATGGTGCAGCGCATCTGGTTCAATTCACTGGACAACGAGAAGAACCGCTCGCTGCCCGACCTCTCGGCGCGCGAGCTGACGGTGCTCGTGCCGCTCGTGCTGGTCATGGTGTGGCTGGGGGTCTACCCCAAGCCCTTCCTGGAGCGGATGGAGCCCACCGTCCAGGGGCTCATCCAGAGCGTGGAGGCCAGGCGCACGCCGCCCGCGGTGTTCGGGCTGCTGCCGCCCGCAGCTCCGGCGCAGCCTGCGTCGCCTGTCCGCACCGAGCCCGGCCGCATGGCCAGGCGCTGAGCCAGGAACCCGTGTGAACGCCGCCCGCGCCCGGCCGCCCCGTCGCCCCGCCGCCCCGCCGCCTGGCCGGGCGGCGCGCGACCCCTGACTGACGGACCGACATGGTCATCGATTACTCGACCTCATGGCAGTACGTGCTGGCGCTGCTGCCCGAAATCGTCCTGGCCATCTGGGCGATGATCGTGCTGCTGCTGGACGTGTTCCAGAAGGGGGACCGCAGTGAGCCTTCCAGCCCGGGGATCACCTGGATCTCCCTGCTGGGCATCGGGCTCGCGGCCGCGGCCAATCTCTGGCTGCTGACGCTGCGGGAATCGGGCGTGGCGGGCGTGATCGCCATCGATCACTTCCGCGTGTTCTCCAACTTCCTCTTCCTGCTGGCGGCGGCGCTCTTCGTCCTCATCTCCACGCGCTACCTCGAGGACGAGCACCTGCGCCTGGGCGAGCTGTACGTGCTGGTGCTGCTGGCCACGGTAGGGATGATGATCTTCGCGGGCAGCCGCGACCTCATGGTCATCTTCCTCGGCCTGGAGCTGATGTCCGTGCCGGTCTACGTGCTGACCGGCGCGCAGCGGCGCAGCCCCCGCTCGGCGGAGGGCGCGCTCAAGTACTTCCTGCTGGGCGCCTTCTCCAGCGCCTTCTTCCTCTTCGGCATCGCCATGGTCTGGGGTGGCGCCCGCAGCACCAACCTGGCGCTGGTGGCCACGGCCATCGGCGTGGACGGCCTGGGCGCCAACCCGCTGGTGCGGATCGGCATGGCGCTGCTGGCTGTGGGCTTCGCCTTCAAGGTGGCGGCCGTCCCCTTCCACATGTGGACACCCGATGCCTACGAGGGCGCGCCCGCGCCCATCGCGGGCTTCATGGCCGCGGGGGTGAAGGCTGCCGCGTTCGCGGCCTTCCTGCGCGTCTTCCTGACGGCGTTCCCGCAGCTGTGGGACACCTGGGGTGCCATGGTGTTCTGGCTCGCGGTCATCACCATGGTCGCCGCCAACCTGATGGCACTGGTGCAACCGAGCGTCAAGCGCATGCTGGCCTACTCCAGCGTGGCCCACGCGGGCTACCTGCTGGTGGCGCTGGCCGCGGCCAGCACCGTGGGCGCCGCCTCGTTCCTCTTCTACCTCATCGTCTATACGCTGATGACGGTTGGCGCCTTCGCCGTCCTGCTGGCCGTCGCCGGCCCGGGCGAAGAGTGGCTGAGCGTGGAGTCCTACGCGGGGCTGGGCTGGCGCCACCCCCTGCTGGGCGTGGTCATGACGGTCTTCCTGCTCTCGCTTGCCGGCTTCCCCTTCACCGGCGGCTTCATCGGCAAGGTCTTCATCCTGCGCGCGGCCGTCGAGAAGCACTTCGTGGTGCTCGCCGTGATCATGGTGCTGGCCTCGCTCGTGTCCTACTGGTACTACCTGCGCGTCGCCTGGTACATGTGGTTCCGGGACGCGCCCGCCGATGGCGGCCCCCTGCCGGTGCTGCCCGGCGCGCTCAAGGCTACCCTGGTGGTCGCGGCGGCCCTGGTCGTGCTGCTCGGCATCTTCCCGGGCGTTTTCCTGGGGCTGGCGCAGCAGAGCGCCGCCTCCCTGCTGCCGACGCCCAGCGCGGCCGTGGGGCTGATCGGGCGCTAGCGGCCCGGGCGGCGCAGGTTCGTGGCGGCCGCTGCGCGTCGGCACCGGCCGTCTTGTATTCTCTGGTGGGTGGCTGGGCGTGGCGAGCCGAAAAGCCTGGGCGCCACCATAAAGCCCACAATCAACCACAGAGGGCACAGAGGGCACGGAGTGGACCATTTGTTCTTCTGACTCGCGGTTGCGAGTTGCCGGCGTTTCTCGGAGATCCCGCGGCCGCCCGGTTGAAAAGGAACGTCTGTGGCCGTTCTCTGTGCCCTCCGTGCGCTCTGTTCGCAGCCCATAACGCTGCGTGTGTAGCCGGTGGAAGTCCGGCCGCGGGAGATTGCCTGTTAGCCCGCGTAGTCATACTCGACGTCTGCTGGGGGTGACCCCG
>DATIWW010000381.1:0-2614 GCA_035519175.1 Terriglobales bacterium | reverse complement strand
CCCATCCCCAGCCGCCTCCCCCTCCTACCGACCGGGTGGAGTTCCGAGTCAGCCTGGACGAGTCGGTGAATCAGATGTGGGCGCAGATGCCCACCGACAGCAGCGCTCCCAACGTCACCCTCAGCGGCCAGACCCAGCCCGACTGCGCCAACTCCGCCCTGCGCAAGGCCAAGGTCGCGGTCACCTGGGTCGGCGTGCAGGCCGCCGCCATCCAGGCCCTGGCCCAGACCATGAGCATCGCCAAGGACATCCTGGAAGAGGTCTACGGCGTGAAGTACGTGGGCGTGCTGATGGACGTGGTCAGCGCCTACCTGCAGTCCGACTCCGTCGATGACCTGGTGCAGAAGCTGGGCGAGGTCGCGGTGGACCAGGCCACCAGCGCCGCCGTGGAACACGCCGGTGAGCATATCCAGGAGCACCATCCCGCCGCCGGCAACCCCGCCGAGCCCTACATCCATCGCAAGGCCGCCACCGAGCTGGCCAAGGCCCTCTACAACAACTTGACCGAGACACCCACTACCACGGTGGAACGCACCTGGGACGATCCCAACTGCGGGCCCATCCAGGTGGTCTTCGAGCTGCGCGCCGGCGAGCACGGCCACAAGACCTTGTACTTCCGCGCTTCCGGCGATTGCCATTGCCAGTGGCCCAGCAACCGGGCTGCTCCCGAGCGTATGGGAGCGTTCACCGTGATCGGCATCGGCGACCTCGCTCCCGGCCACCCTCACGTGGACGGCACGACCGTGGTCATTCCCTACTCCCTGGCCAGCACCCACTACGACGTCCTGGCCACCTGTGGGTGCGCGGCCGGCGAACCGCAGCCCGGCATCACCGAAGGCGGCACCGGGACTGAGGTCCAGCCGCCCGTCCATCGCAACATCACCGAAGAGATCTGCGAGCGCCGCTGCCACTCCCTGTGGGCGGCCTGGCAGGACGAGCAGCGCCTCGCCGACTCCCTCGACGCCAACGCCCGCGCCCTGGAGGGGTATCTGGCCCAGGCCCGGAGCAAGCTGGAGGAGGCGCAGCAGAAACTGGCCGCCGCCCAGGCCCGCCTGCAGGCCGCCAACGCCTCCATGGAGCGCTACCAGAGCTACGGCCGTCAGCACGGCGTGAATCCCACCATCTTCGGCAGGAGTTACGAGGAAGCGCAGACCGCGCAGCGCAGCGCCCAGGAAGACGTCGCCAAGTACCAGGCCCAGGTCAACTACTGGAGCGCCGAGGTAGCGCGCCAGCAGACCACCGTATCCCAGGCCCGCGCCAACGCCGACCAGGAACTGCAGGCCGCCGCCCGCGCCCGCGACGCCTACTACCAGTGCACCAAGAATTGTTACGACCAGGCGCGCATGGCCGATCCCAGCACCGCGTACCCCGACGACCTCCAGGAGTGGATCCAGCAGCATCCCCAGCAGACCTCGGAGCGGCCGCCGAACTCCCGCCCCGGTACCGCCACCATGGTGGGGGTCGTGGTGCCCAACGACTGCCGTCCCGGGGAACGCTGCTCCGGGCGCGTGGTCGAGGATCCCAAGAACTTCCGCGGCGTGCCCGCGCTGCGCGTGGTGGAGATGACCGTGCCCGTCCGCCACGGCGAAGACGGCAGGCCCATGATCGAGGAGCTGAAGCTGCGCATCGGCGATGGCCTCGCCACCGACGGCTCCAGTTGCGCCACCGGGAACGTACCCGCCGGCGGGAACCTGGAGGTGAGCCTCGCTTCCGGCGACTCGCCTGCGGTCACCGAGCGCATTCCCACCGCCACCGGCGCGCTGCGCCGTCCTGCGGAAGCCATCCATCCCCAGGACTTCCGCACCAACCCGGTCTACCAGCCGGGCACCACCCAGGCCATCTCCGGGCCCTTCACCGGCAGCACCTTCCCCACGCGGATCTCGGTGGGCGGCAAGCCGGCGGAGATCCTGGCCGAGTCGCCGGGAGCGGTGTACTTCCGCGTCCCCAGCGAGCTGCCGCCCGGCGCCAGCGACGTCGTCTGCGAGGAGGGCACGACCACCGCCACCCTGCCGGTCAGCGTGCTCCAGCTCGACATGAACGCCGACCGCTTGCACCTGGAGAAGGGCGAGACCACCGCCTTCCACGTGGTCATCTCCGGTCCTGACCGGCTGCCGGAGTCGGCTTGGTCGGGGGCGGCGCCTCCCTCCGATCTCCTCAACCTCGAGGAGCTGCGGCGCCTGGCCCCGCACGCCAACCTCCCCGCTCCCGGCAAGGTGCTGGTCATCATCCAGAACGCCTCGCCCGACGTGGTCAGCATGCAGGGCGCCCGCGGGGAAGTGGTCGTGCTGGAACTCGACCGCAGCGCCTTCGCCGCCGGTCCCTACCGCTACAACGGGATGCTGCGCTCCAAGCGCGCCGGAGGCTTCGTGGTCAACGCCACCGTGGTTTCGTTCCTGGCCCCGGTGGCCGGCAAGTAAGAAGGCCGGCCCTACTTCAACTCGCTCTTGAAGACGCTGCCGTCCTTCATGACGAAGCCCACGTGCTCGAGCACGCGGATGTCCGCCAGCGGGTCGCCCTGCACCGCGATGATGTCGGCGAAGGCCCCGGGCGCGATCACCCCCAGCTTGCCCTTCCTGTCGAGCAGCTCGGCGGCGTTGGAGGTGGCGGTGCGGAT
>DATIWW010000380.1:0-2638 GCA_035519175.1 Terriglobales bacterium | reverse complement strand
CAGCAGCCTGGGCGACTACCTGCAACTGGCCGAGAGCATGAAGGACATCCGCAACCGGGCCGCCTGGGAGGCCCTCGACGGTCATCTGCAGGATGTATCCGACTACGTGGTCGGCGACGCCGATCGGGCCCAGTACCAGGCCTGGGTCCGCAACCTGCTGCGCCCCGCGCTCCAGGAATTAGGCTGGCAGTCGAGCCCGGAAGAGAGCGCCGATCGCAAGGCCCTGCGCGCCACCGTGATCTTCACCCTGGGATACGCCGGGCGAGATCAAGAGGTCATCGCCCACGCCACCCGGCTGGTGCGGCAGGCGATGGGAGGCGGCGCCAGCGTCGATCCCACGCTGCTGGCTACTATCACGCCCCTGGCCGCGATCCACGGCGACCAGGCCCTCTACGAAGAGTACCTGGCGGCCATGAAGGCGGCCAAGTCGCCGGAAGAGTACTACCGGTACTTCTACGGGCTGGCGGCGTTCCGGCGGCCGGAACTGGTGGAGCGGAACCTGAGGTACGCGCTCAGCCCGGAAGTGCGCAATCAGGACGCCACCGGCTTCCTGGGCTCGATCCTGGGCAGCACCGACCCGCGCAAGCGCAAGCAGGCGTGGAGCTTCATCAAGGCCAACTGGCCGCAACTGGAGAACCGCCTGGCCAGCTACACCCGCGGCGACATCTTCGGCGCCACCGCGGCCATGTGCGACGCCTCCGATCGCGACGACGTGCAGGCTTTCTTCGCGCAGCACCCGATCCCCTCGGCCGAGCGCACCATGCGCCAGAGTCTGGAGCGCATGAACAACTGCATCGACATGCGGGAACAGCAAGGTTCGCGCCTGGCTCTGTGGCTGAAGCAGCAGCCCGAGAAAGGCGGGAACTGAGGTCCCGGGACGTTGCCGGCAGCGCAAGAAACAAGGCCCGCTTGCGCGGGCCTGAATCCCCTCTGGAATAAGCCCTACTGGCGGGCGGCGGGCGCGTCGCCCGGAGGCGATGCCGGCAATACTGTGGCAGTCTCGCCGGCGGCCGTGGGTAACGGCGCCTCCAGCGCGACCTGCAGCACCTCGTCCATGTTGTCCACGAAGTGCAGTTTGAGTTCGCTGCGCAGGTTCTCGGGGATGTCGGGCAGGTCCTTCTCGTTCTCCCTGGGCAGGACGATCTCGAAGATGCCGGCGCGGTGGGCGGCCAGCAGCTTCTCCTTGAGCCCGCCGATGGGCAGGACCTTGCCGCGCAGCGTGATCTCGCCGGTCATGGCCACGTCCCGGCGCACGGGGATGCCGCTGAGAGCGCTGGCGATGGCGGTGGCGATGGTGATGCCGGCGGAAGGACCGTCCTTGGGGATCGAGCCTTCGGGCACGTGCACGTGCAGGTCGATGGTGCGGTAGAAGTCGCGCGGCAACCCGAGCTGCTTCCAGCGCGAGCGCACGTAGGTCATGGCTGCCTGCGCCGATTCCTGCATCACGTCGCCCAGCTGGCCGGTGAGCAGCGGCTTGGCGCCCTTGCCCTCGACCACCGAAACCTCAGTGGAGAGGATGGAGCCGCCCACCTCGGTCCAGGCCAGGCCGGTGACCAGGCCGACCTCGCTCTTGTCGTGCACGCCCAGGTCGCGGAACTTGGTCACGCCCAGGAACTCGCCCACGTTCTCGGGGGTGAGCGTGATGTGGAAGGCGCTGTCCTTCACCACGCGGCGCGCCACCTTGCGGCAGATGTTGCCGATCTCGCGCTCCAGGTTGCGCACCCCGGCCTCGCGGGTGTAGCTGCGGATGACCTCGCGGATGGTGTCGTCGGTGAACTGGATATTCTTGTCGGTGAGCCCGGTGGCCTCGCGCTGCTTGCGTACCAGGAACTGCCTGGCGATCTCCACCTTCTCCGGCTCGGTGTAGCCGTGCAGTCGCAGGACCTCCATGCGGTCGAGCAGGGCGGGGGGGACGGTGTGCAGCACGTTGGCGGTGCAGATGAAGAAGACCTGCGACAGGTCGTACTCCACGTCCAGGTAGTGGTCCACGAACATGAAGTTCTGCTCGGGGTCGAGCACCTCCAGCAGCGCCGCCGAAGGGTCGCCGCGGAAGTCCATCGACATCTTCTCCACTTCGTCGAGCATGAAGACGGGGTTCTTGGTGCCCGCCTTCTTCATCATCTGGATGATCTGGCCGGGCAGGGCTCCGATGTAAGTGCGGCGATGGCCCCGGACCTCAGCCTCGTCGCGCACGCCCCCCAGCGACATGCGCACGAACTTGCGCCCGGTGGCCTTGGCGATGGACATGCCCAGCGAGGTCTTGCCCACGCCGGGAGGCCCCACGAAGCACAGGATCGAGCCGCGCGGGTTCTTCACCAACTGGCGCACCGCCAGGAACTCCAGGATGCGCTCCTTGATCTTCTCCAGGCCGTAGTGGTCCTCGTTGAGGATCTTCTCGGCGCGCTCGATGTTGCGGATCTCCTTGGAGCGCTTCTTCCAGGGCACGGCCAGCAGCCAGTCCAGGTAGTTGCGCGAGACGGTGGATTCGGCCGACATGGGCGGCATGTTTTCGAGCCGCTTCAATTCGGCCATGGCCTTGTCGAGCGCATCCTTGGTCATGCCGGCGGTCTCGATGCGCTTTTTGACCTTCTCGAGGTCGTAGTGATCGGCGTTGAGGATGTCGCGCGCTTCCTGGATG
>DATIWW010000379.1:0-13467 GCA_035519175.1 Terriglobales bacterium | reverse complement strand
GCCCTTGCCGTTCCTCACGAAATCGAGGTAGGCGCGCCGGACGGCCTCGGGCCAGGCCGGGGACTCGGCTTCGCGGCCGTAGGCGTTCCAGTTGCTCAGGATGACATCGTAGGGCTCGAGCGAACGGGAGGTGAGGAGGGCCGGGTCCCCGGCGATGTCGACCCGGAAGCGGCCGCCGGCCTCGAGGATGGCTGCAAGCTTGGGGGTCGTGGACCTCCAGTCGTGGTTGTTCTGGCCGGAGAGGAGGAGGACGCGGAACGGCCCGGGGTCCGGGGCCCGGCAGGCGGCCAGCGCCAACGCCGCGAGGAGCGACAGGAGCGCCAGCCGGCTTGACGGTTCGAGCCTCGGCCTCATCCCCTCGGTCCCTCCATCAGGCGTCATCATAATGCGTCGCTCCGGCCATTTCAATCCCCGGTCCGCCGACCCCCGGGGAGCTCTCGGACGCAGGGGGGAAGGACGGTTTACCGCGGCCGGGATTTTTGATATGGTTAGATTTTCATGGGCGAGCTCATCGATCTCCTCAAGTCCCTGGTCGGGAAGCGCTTCCCCTTCCGGCTCGTCTACAGCAACGAGTACTGGATGTTCGACACCGGGAAGCACGTCTTCCCCCTCCAGAAATACCGGCTCGTCTACGAGAACTTGCTGGCCATGGGCGCCCGCAAGGAGGACTTCCTGCGGCCCCGCCCGGCGCCGGACGAGGACCTGCTGCTCGTCCACACGGCCCGGTACGTCAAGCACCTCAAGGCCGGCACCCTGGCCCCGGCCGAGGTCCAGGCCCTGGAGCTGCGCTTCTCGCCCGACCTCGTCCGCTTCGCCCTGCTCTCGGTCGGCGGCACGGTCCTGGCCGCGCGCAAGGCCCTGGAGGACGGCCTGGCCCTGCACATCGGCGGCGGCTTCCACCACGCCTTCCCCGACCACGGCGAGGGCTTCTGCATGATCCACGACGTGGCCATCGCCATCCGCCGCCTGCAGAAGGACAAGCTCATCGAGCGGGCCATGACCGTGGACTGCGACGTCCACCAGGGCAACGGCACCGCCGCCATCTTCGGGCCGCCGGAGAGCGCGCACCTCGGCCTGCCCGCGGGGCAGCCGGCCACTGCCGGCCGCCTGGGCCCGGCGCACGAGCAGGCCATCCACGACGGCGACGTCTTCACCATCTCCCTGCACCAGGAGAAGAACTACCCGGCGTGGAAGCCGCCGTCGTCCATCGACGTGAACCTGCCCGACGGCACCGGCGACAAAGAGTACCTGGCCTGGCTCGACCAGGCGCTGAGCGCCGGCCTGCGCCAGTTCCAGCCCGACCTGCTCTGCTACCTGGCGGGCGCCGATCCCTACCAGGAAGACCAACTGGGCGGGCTGGCGCTCAGCCTGGAGGGGCTGAAGAAGCGCGACCTCATGCTCTTCCGCGCCGCCCGCACCCACCGCATCCCGGTGATGGTGACCTTCGCCGGGGGCTACGCGCGCAAGGTCGAGGACACGGTGACCATCCACTGCAACACCGTGCTGGCGGCCAAGGAGACCTTTGCCTCCGGCGGGAAAGGCGACTAGAGTTTTCTTAGGGACTCATGGTTCCGGCTCCGGGCCGCCCTGGCGGCCCACCACATCGCAGGCAGGAGGATTCCGATGGCGCAGAAGCTGCAGCCCTACAAGGTCCTGGCCCCGCGGGTCACCGAGACCCACATCGAGCAGGCGCTGCTGGATGCCTGGAAAGAGGGCTACGAGCTGAAGTTCATCATCCCGGAGAGCGGCCCGCGCGGCATGAACGTCTTCCTCATCATGACCCCGCGCAAGGGCAAGTGAGGCTTTGAAAGGTCCCCGGCCTCGGCCGTGCCGTTCGCGCATGCCCTACCCTCACCTTGTCGTCCTGAGCGAGCCGCGAAGGAGCGGATGCGACCGGGCGACGAGCTCATGCGATCTCCCGCACCGGCCTCTGCATAGCCCCGAACGCGGAGGCCAGCACCACCGCCGTGCCGGCGATGACGAACATCCACTGAGCACTCCAGCCCACCGCCACGCCGGCGGCCGCCATGGAAAGCGGCATCAGGCCGAAGGCCGAGAGCATGGTCACGCTGGCCACACGGCCCAGCACCGCCCGGTCCACGCGCTGCTGGAACCACGCCTGGATCTGCACGTTGATGAAACCACTCAGCACTCCCATCGCTAGCAACAGCGCCGCCACCGGCCACAGGCCGGGAAGGAAGCCCGCGCAGGCCGTGGCCACGCCCAGGCCAGAACTGGTCGCTACCAGCAGCAGCCCGCGCCGTTTGGACTTGAGTACTCCGGCCAGCAGCATCCCGATCAGAGTCCCGGCGGCCACGCTCGAGATCCACAAGCCGAAGGACGCCGGCGAGGTGAACCTGCTCTTGGCCATGTAGGCCAGGCCGACGCTCAGCGGTCCGGCCAGGAAGAAGTTCAGCACCGCCGCCAGCAGCAACAGCGAGCGCAGGGCCACGTCGCGTCCCACGTAGGCGAGCCCTTCCCCGATGGAGCCCCACACGCTCGCCCGGGCGGCAGCCCGAGGTGGCGGTGCAGTTCGCCCTGCTGGCAGTGAGCACCGTGATGCGCGACCTCACGCTGCTGCAAAAAGCCCAGCGCGATGTGGCCAAGTCCTTCCCCGCCTCCGAGCAGAAGATCCAGGATGAGCTGCTGCGCCTCTTCCTGCGCTACCTGGGAGTGCCCGAGCCGGCGCTCCGCAGGTGAGCCCGCGCGTCGGTGGTTAACGCTGCCCTCTTCCCGTGCGTCCTTCCACCGTCAGCAAGATTCATGCCGGAGGTGGAAG
The DNA here is from genome assembly GCA_035519175.1 of Terriglobales bacterium. Lineage (GTDB taxonomy): Bacteria > Acidobacteriota > Terriglobia > Terriglobales > Acidobacteriaceae > DASPRL01. Next base: position 10,688 of record DATIWW010000379.1, on the reverse strand, counting down.
ATGGCTGCTATGGCATCGGGCGCGCACCCGCCCCGCTCCCTGGGAAGGGTGTTGCTCCTCGGCGGAGCCCTGGCGCTGGCAGGTATCTGGGCTGTTCTCCACGCCCAGCGGGGCGACGAGGCCGGCCCCCCCGAGAGCACGCTCACTTGGCAGGCGCGCATCGCGCCCGCCGGCGAGCCCGGCGAGCCCCTCGTGGTCTCCGGCCAGGTCTTCGATCCCAGCGGCGAGAAGCCGGCAGCGGGCGTGGTGGTGTACGCCTACCATACCGACGCCCAGGGCTACTACCGGCGCCAGGGTCAGCCCGGGCCCGGTGGACGTGTCCCGCGGCTGCGCGGTTGGGCCCGAAGCGACGCCCAGGGGCGCTTCCAGTTCCGCACCATCCGCCCCGCACCCTATCCCAACGGCGGCATTCCGGCCCACATCCACTTCTACCTTTGGGGCGCAGGGTATCCCAGGCAGTGGACCCCGGAGCTGGAGTTCCAGGGCGATCGCTCCGTGACCGCGGAGGCGCTGGCCAAGTCGGCGGCGCTGGGCCGCTTCGCCAACATCCAGCCGCTTGTCCGCGGCCCCGACGGCGCCTGGCACGCCACCATCAACTTCCGCCTGCTCACCGTCTCCAACGTCCGCTAGGCGTCCGCCATGGCCGGGCTGTTAACACTTCCGCCTGTGGTAACGTCTTTCTCCCTTGCGGGGAGGCGAGCCCGGTTGGAAGCGGAGGCCGGAGGGGCTGTGGCCGACGACGCTGCGCAGGTGCGCGCGGCGCGGGCCGGCGACCGCGCCGCCTTCGGCGAGCTCTATCAGCGCTACTCCCGCATGGTGCACGGCCTGCTGCTGGCGCGGGTCCCGCCCGCCGACGCTGACGATCTCACCCAGGAGGTCTTCTTCCAGGCCTGGCGGGAGTTGCGCAAGCTGCGCGACGACTCCGCCTTCGGCGGTTGGCTGGCGCAGATCGCGCGCAACCGCGCCCGTGACCACTTCCGCCGCGCCCGTCCCCAGGACGAACTGCCGGCGAGCCTGGCCGCGCCCGGCGGCGTCTCCCAGGAGCAGGAAGCGCGCGCCGCCCTGGCCGCCATCCGGGAGCTGCCCGAGGCCTACCGCGAGAGCCTGCTGCTGCGCCTGGTGGAGGGCATGACCGGGCCCGAGATCGCCGCCCGAACCGGCCTCACCGCGGATTCGGTGCGCGTCAACCTGCACCGCGGCATGAAGCTGCTGCGCCAGCGGCTGGAAGGAGGGACGCCGTGAGCGAAGAAGTCGGTCGCTATCTGTGGGAGGGCTGGGGCGCGCCCGACCCCGAGGTCGCCCGCCTGCAGCAGTTGCTCGGCCGCTACCGCTACGATGCGCCTCTCCGTCCTCTGCCGGCGCGCGCGCCTTCCCGGCTCCCGCGCCTGGTGCTGGCCTTTGCCCTGGCCTCGGCCACCCTCCTCGCCTGCGTGGCCCTGCTGGCCTCGCTGCGCTTCCGCTGGCAGCCGGGGGCGGCCTGGGCGGTGGAGGCGGTGAGCGGCGCTCCCCAGCTCGACGGCAAGCTGCTGCGCGAGTCCGGCCGCCTGGGCGTGGGCCAGGAGTTGGTGACCGACGCCGACTCCCGCGCCCGCATCCGTGTGGCCCGCATCGGCGTGGTCGAGGTCGAGCCCAACAGCCGCCTGCGCCTGCTGGCCACCACCTCCAACCACCACCGCATCGCCCTGGAGCGCGGCAAGATCCTCGCCCGCACCTGGGCGCCTCCCTTCACCTTCGCGGTGGATACGCCCTCGGCCCAGGCCTACGACGTGGGCTGCGCCTACACCCTGGAGGTAGACGAGCATAGCAACGGCCTGCTGCTGGTCACCTCGGGATGGGTGGAGCTGGAAGGCGAGGAGTGGGAGACCATGGTGCCGCAGGGCGCAGCGGCGGAGTCGCGGCCCGGCGTCGGTCCCGGCAGCTCCTACTACCAGGATTCGAGCCCGGCCTTCCAGAGTGCGCTGCGCGAGATCAACTTCGGTCCCGGCAGCGGTCCGGCCCACCAGGCCGCGCTGAAGACGCTGCTCCAGCAGGCCCGCAAGCGCGACCTCATCACCCTGCTCAACCTGATGTTGCGGCTGCCGCCGGAGGAGCGCGGGCAGGTCTACGACCGCGCCGCCCAGCTCTCCCCGCCCCCGCCACAGGTCACGCGCGACGCGGTGGTGCGCGGCGAGCACATGGCGCTGGAGCCCTGGTGGCAGAGCCTCCACCTGGGCAACGTCAAGCGCTGGTGGATCTACTGGAAGGACGCGCTGGTGCTCTGAGCTTCGGTTAACACTTCCCCTCCCCGCTGCGTCCTCTGCAACGACGCACGAGGAGGCGCATCATGTCCAACCGGAAGTGGAGGTCGCCGGCAGCCCTTGTTCTCACCCTGCTGTTCACGCTCCTGGCCGCATGCCAGGAGCAGCGGCCCGGCAGCCAGCCTCTCTCGCTGGCCGTGGTGCCCGCTTTCAGCAACGTGGGCTTCAGCATCATGGAGTTCGGCGTGATGCGCCAGGAGGGCAGCTTCCGCGACTTCCGCGGCGACATCGACTACGACTCCGCGCACCCGGAGCGCTCGCGCGTCAGCTTCGTGGTGCAGGTGAACAGCGTGGACGCGCGCTCCCGCTACCGCGAAGAGGCGCTGCGCTCCGACGACTTCTTCGACGCCCCGCGCTTCCCCACCATGAGCTTCACCAGCACCGCGGTCGCCGCCCGGCCCGACGGGACGCTCCAGGTCACCGGCGATATCACCATCCGCGGCGTGACCAAGCGCATCACCATCGCAGTGCGCTACCTGGGCTTCATGCGGGTGAGCGAGCAGCACTCCTACGCCGGCTTCGAGAGCACCTTCACGCTGGACCGCACCGACTTCGGCGTCAACGGAGCGAAGTGGCAGGGCGGCCGCCTGTTGCTGGGCAAGGAGGTCACGGTGAATCTGCAGATCGGCGCCCAGCCGCGATAGCTCCGCCTCCAGGCTGCTAGAATGGACGTTTGCGGGCGAGCGTGGCACCCGCCCTGCCTCCATCCATGTTTGACAGCCTGAGCGAAAAGCTGCAACGCACCTTCAAGGACCTGCGCGGCCAGGGTGTGCTCAACGAGGACTCGGTGGGCGAGGCCATGAAGGCGCTGCGCCTGGCCTTGCTCGAGGCCGACGTCAACTACCAGGTGGTCAAGGAACTCACCGAGCGCATCGGCGACAAGTCGCTGGGCAAAGAGGTCATCACCGCGCTCTCCCCCACCGAGATGGTGGTCAAGATCGTGCGCGACGAATTGATCGAATTGCTGGGCCGCGATACCGCCAAGCTGAAGTTCGCCTCCCAGCCGCCCAGCGTCATCCTTATGGCCGGCCTGCAAGGCTCCGGCAAGACCACCACCTCGGGCAAGCTGGCGGCCTGGCTGAAGAAGGGCGGGCACCGGCCCATGCTGGTCAGCGTGGACGTCTACCGCCCGGCCGCGCGCGAGCAGCTCAAGGTCGTCGCCCAGGCCATCAAGGCCAATCTCTATGAGGGCGAGGTGACCGAGGCCAACACCGCCACCGTCGAGCGCCTGGCCAAGGAGGCCCGCCGCGACGCGCTCAACTCCGGCTGCGACGTGCTCATCGTCGACACCGCCGGGCGCCTGCACATCGACGAGCAGCTCATGGAGGAGATGCAGTCGCTCAAGCGCCTGCTTTCGCCCCAGGAGGTCCTGTTCGTGGCCGACGCCATGACCGGCCAGGACGCGGTCAAGAGTGCCGACGAGTTCCACAAGAAGCTCACCCTCACCGGGGTGGTGCTCACCAAGATGGACGGCGACGCGCGCGGCGGCGCCGCTCTCTCCATCCGCAAGGTCACCGGCCAGCCCATCAAGTTCCTGGGCGTGGGCGAGCGCTACGACGCGCTGGAGCCCTTCCACCCCGACCGCATCGTCTCGCGCATCCTGGGCATGGGCGACGTGCTCACCCTCATCGAGAAGGCGGAGGAGAAGCTCGACAAGAAGAAGTCGGAGGAGTTCGCGCGCAAGGCGCTCTCGGGCGGCGGCTTCTCGCTCGAGGATTTCCGCGACCAGTTGCGCCAAGTGAAGAAGCTGGGCTCGCTGCAGTCCATCGCCGGCATGCTGCCCAAGATCGGCCCCTTCGCCGGGCTGCAGAACGCCGCCGACAAGGTGGACGAGAAGGAGCTGACGCGCGTCGAGGCCATCATCAACTCCATGACCCCGCACGAGCGCGACCACCACGAAGTGATCAACGGCTCGCGGCGCAAGCGCATCGCCCGCGGCTCCGGCACGTCGGTGCAGGAGGTCAACCAGCTCCTCCGCCAGTACGCCCAGATGCGCAAGGCCTTCCGCATGATGAGCAAGCCGGGATTCAAGCATGGCTTCGGGGGACTCAAATTCCAGTAGTTAGGAGTTGGTAGTTAGGAGTTAGCGGGTCCGAGTCAGGACTCGACTCAATCGGCCAACGACTAACGACCAACGACCGGATGCAATGGCGCGGCTCCAATCCGGATGTCCAGCAGGCCCCCGCGGCCACGCTGGCCGAGCGCCTGGAGCAGATCACCACGCAGGTGGCCGCGCTGGTCCCGGCGGAAAAGCGCCGCGCCCCCGAGCAGTGGATCGAAGAACTGCGCGCCGCGGGCGCGCTGGAGCGCATCCTGCCGGTGGGCGCCCAGGCCCCGGACTTCGAGCTCCCTGACGTCAACAAGCAGCCCGTGCGCTCGCGCGAGCTGCTGGCCCGAGGCCGCCTGGTCATCGCCTTCTATCGCGGGCGCTGGTGCCCCTACTGCGTGGCTCAGTTGGAGGCCCTGCGCGACGTCGCGCCTGAGATCGCGGCGCGCGGGGCTGCGCTGGTGGCCATCTCGCCGCAGACGGTGCAGCAGTCCGGCTTCGCCGCCGAGCAGCACGAACTGCGCTTCCCGGTGCTGAGCGACGCCTCGAATCGCGTGGCCCGCCAGTTCGGCGTAGCTACTTCCCTGCCCGATTACCTGCAGGAGCATTACAAGCGCGTCTTCGTCAACCTGCCGCACTGCAACGGGGACGCGAGCTGGGAGCTGCCCCTGCCCGCGACCTTCGTACTGGAGCGCGACGGCCGCGTGCTCTGGCGCTGGGCCGACGCCGACTTCCGCCGCCGCGCCGAGCCCGCCGCCATCCTCGAAGCGCTCAGCTCCTAGCCCCGTCGCTCAGGCACACCAGCGCCGCCATGGCATAGATCAGCAGCGGCCCCACGTCGTACTCTCCGTGCAGCAGGTGGATCGCCGCCGCCAGCGCGAAGATCCCGAGCAGCAGGTAGCCGCCCACGAGCCGGGCGGCGGGCAGCAGGAAGAGCAGCGCCGCCACCGCTTCGCTGATGCCGATCGCAGGCCGCAGCCAGAGCGGCAGTCCCATGTGGGCGAAGGAGTGCGCGGCCGCAGAGGAGAACGCGAAGCGGCAGCTCTCCGCCAGCACCACCAAACCCAGCACCCAGCGCAATCCCGGAACCGCCAGACGTGCCAGACGCGGGTTCATCGGCCGGGGGTCTCCTTCCGGGAGGCTTGGCTCTCGATTAGGCGATGGCTGGCGCGGGCATCCAGGTCCAGCCCGTAGAAGCGCTTGAGTTCCCGGATCCGCTGCAGGTTGGCCGGGCTGAAGGGGCATTTGCCGTCGAAGGCGTGCAGCACGATGCCCTCCAGCAGGTCTCCCAGGGTGAGATCGTGGAATTCGGCCAGCGCCTTCAGCACCTTCAGGATGCGCTTCTCGATGCGCACCCCGGTCTGCACCCGCTCCACCAGGAACTTGCCTTTGTCGGCCATGCTTCCTCCCTCCCCGCCGGATGTACCATTGTACCATGGTACCAGTCAACCGGCGGCTCCCCGACCTGGGAACACAAGGGATGGTGGACTACTCCCACGACGTGCCGGCCAGCCACGGCAATAACGGCCCTCCCACTCTCCGGTAAGCTTGTCAACACGCGGGATTTACGCGATAATCTGAGTTTGCCTCTGCCTTCCCGTTCCCGCCGTGGGCCGGGCTCAGAGCAGTGCAATCCCCGGTAACCATAAGAAAGGAAACGATTTCTGTGTTGATGATCCGTCTATCGCGTACCGGTGCGCGCAAGCAGCCCCAATACCGGATCGTGGTGATCGAGAAGGAGCGCGCGCGCAACGGGCGGCCCGTGGAGGTCATCGGGACCTACAACCCGCGCAGCAACCCGCCCGCTCTGGAGGTCAAGCGCGAGCGGGTGGAGCACTGGCGCGCGCAGGGCGCGCAGCTCTCCCCCACGGTCGAGAAGCTGTTGGCGAGGAAGGCGCCGGCGGGCAGCGAATCCGCGGCATAATAGGCCGTTGGCGAGCGCTCGCGCCTGCGCTCCTCGGCTTCTTGCCGGAAGCAGGAAACGCGAGCCTGTCGGCTGCAGGGCCCCACAGAACGAGGAGCCGTCATGAGCGACCAGGGTGGGGACATGCGGGCGTTGGTGGAGCAGATCGCCAAGGCCCTGGTGGATGAGCCGGACCAGGTGACGGTCCACGCCGTGGACGGCGAGCAGGTCACGGTGCTGGAGCTGCGCGTCGGCCCCAACGACCTGGGCAAGGTGATCGGGAAGCAGGGGCGCACGGCGCGCTCCATCCGTACCATCCTGGGCGCCGCCGGCATGAAATTGAGGAAGCGTTATACGCTGGAGATCCTGGAATAGGCGAAGCCTTCATCAGCATCGCGCGCGTGCTCAAGGCCCAGGGAAGGCGCGGCGAGGTCAGCGCCGAACTCCACACCGATTTTCCGGAGCGACTGGCGGAGCGCAAGCGCCTGTTCGCGCTCTCTCCGCGGGGAGAGCGGCGCGAGTTGGAGCTGGAATCCTGCTGGCCCCACAAGGGCCGCATGGTACTGAAGTTCCGCGGCGTGGATTCGATCGCCGCCGCCGAAGCGCTGGCCGGCTGCGAGATCCAGGTGCCGCAAGGGGAGCGCGCGGCGCTGGCCCCGGGCGCGGTGTACGTGAGCGACCTGCTGGGCTGTGCCGTGGTCGAGGCCGCGCAGGGGACCGAGATCGGCCGCGTCACCGACGTGCAGTTCGGCGCCGGCGAGGCCCCGCTGCTGGTGGTGCGCGACGGCCCCAGGGAGCTGTTGCTCCCTTTCGCCGCCGAGTACGTGAAGCGGCTGGACCCGCAGGCCAAGCGGGTGGAGATGACGTTGCCGCCGGGCCTGCTGGAACTGGACGCGCCCCTGACCGCGGAGGAGAAAGAGCGGCAGCGGGAAAGGTAGGAAGTCGAGGGGGCGCAGCCTGCGGGCGGCGCCGCACGCGATGAAGTTCGAGATCGTCACCATATTTCCGGACTTTTTTCGCGGGCCCCTGGAACACGGCATCGTGCGCCGGGCGCAGGAGGCCGGGCTCATTGACATCCGGGTGCACGACCTGCGGGCCTTCACCCACGACCGCCACCGCACCGTGGACGATCGTCCCTTCGGCGGTGGCGAAGGCATGGTGCTGAAGCCGGAGCCGCTGTTCGAATGCTGCGCGGCCATGGGACTCGCGCCGCAGGCCGCGCGCCGCGCTCCGGGAGCGAAGGAATCGGTGCTGCTGCTGTCGCCGCAGGGGCGGCTCTTCCAGCAGGAGACGGCGGAAGAGCTGGCCGGACTGCAGCGCGTGGTGCTGCTCTGCGGCCGCTACGAGGGCGTGGACGAGCGCGTGGGCGAGCATCTCGCCGACCGCGAAGTCTCCATCGGCGACTACGTGCTCAGCGGCGGCGAACTGGGGGCGCTGGTGATCGTGGACGCGGTCACCCGGCTGCTTCCCGGGGCGCTGGGCAACCAGGCCTCGGCCGAGCAGGAGTCGTTCAGCGGGCGCACGGCGCGGAGGGAGGAGGGCAAGCCCGTCTCCACCTGCGCCTCGGGCGGGCTGCTGGATTACCCGCACTACACCCGCCCGGCGGAGTACCAGGGGCTGCCGGTCCCGGAGGTGCTGGTCTCGGGCAACCACGACCAGATCCGGCGCTGGCGGCGGGGCCGGGCCCTGGAGAAGACTTTGCGCAACCGCCCCGAGCTGCTGGAGCGGGGGGCGCTGAGCGAGGAAGACCGCGAGTTGCTGGCGGAGATCCGGCAACGGCAATGATACCGGGCGGCCCAGGCCGCCCGCGGAGATCCGAGGACAAGGACATGTCGAACTCACTGATCATCGATAAGCTTCTCGCCAAGGTGCGGCGCGCCGACCTGCCGCCCCTCAACCCCGGGGACAGCGTGCGCGTCCACGTCAAGATCAAGGAAGGCGACAAGGAGCGCCTGCAGGCCTTCGAGGGCACCATCATCAAGCGCACCCACGGCCCCCAGGCCAGCTTCACCGTGCGCAAGGTCAGCTTCGGCCACGGCGTGGAGCGCATCTTCCCCCTCAACTCCAAGGTCATCGACAAGGTGGAGGTGCTGAAGTCCAGCCAGGTGCGCCGGGCGCGGCTCTTCTACCTGCGGGGACGCAAGGGCAAGTCCGCCCGCCTGCGCGAGTCCGAGCGCGCCCAGGAAGGGTAGCGCCGGCCAGACCCGCGGTCCGGTCTTTGTGCCCCTCGTGTCTCCTTTGTGTCCGTTGTGGTGAGCTTTCTTTCTGGCTGTGCCGCAGGCAGGGAGCCGAGCCCTACTCCATCCCCAGGTATCCGTCGATCCACGCCTTCAGCCGCAGGCGGTCGTTGCAGGGGCGGAACTGGAAGCCGGTCGTGCGCTGCGTCTCCAGGCGCCAGCACACCACGGCGGGGATCTCCAGGCCGGGGAGCCCGGGCAGGCCGAGCAGGAGTTGCGCCGTGTCCGCCACCGCCAGCCCCTCCATCGCGTAGGCCGACAGTCCCCCGCCGCTGATCTCGCGCGTCACCCCGGTCAGCGTCCCGCGGTGGGATGTCACCGCCTTCATCCCCGCGATCAGCGGCAGGCGCACGTAGCGCCGCAACTGGCGCAGCAGCAGCAGGTAGGTGTTCTCCACCTCGCGGGCGATGGCATCCACGCCCGCCCCGCCCTCGAACAGGCAGTTGATGCCGTACTCGGCGAGCCGCAGCGCCTCTTCGGTCGAGCCAAAGCCGTAGACCAGGCAGCGGCGGTTGCCGTCGGCCGCGCGCAGCGCCTGCAGATAGGCCTCGGCGCCGGCATCCAGGCGGATGGCGCAGGCATCGAAGGCCGAGGTCTGGAGCTGCTCCACCGAAGGCGAGGACGCCTGGGTGTCGATACGATACTGGCGGAAGCACTGCTGCAGCACCTCCACCACCGGGCGCGCGACGTTGATCACCGCCAGGGTGGCTTGGTAGCGTGGCTTGAGCGAGGCGTCCGTGGCCATGTCCATGCGTGCAGGGTTTCTACTTTAGAACGTCTCGCGCGCGCTTGGGACAAAAATTTCCGCCCGGGGACCCCGCCCGGCAAAGCTCCCGCCGACCTCACTCCGCGCTTGCGCGCGCGCGCATTCCGCGCAACACTGTTGTCGGTCTCGCGCGGTGGCCACTCCGACGCAATCCGACCGTTCCCTGCCGCTTTCTCCCGCAGCCGCCAAGCTGCGCCTGCTCAAGCGCCTGCGCTGCACCTTGAGGTTCGAGAAGCAGGCCTGGGCGGCGGGGGCGCGCCGCGTGGCCGGCGTCGATGAGGCCGGCCGCGGCTCGCTCTTCGGCCCGGTGGTGGCCGCCGCCGTCATCCTCGACCCGGGCTACCGCATCCGCGGCCTGCGCGACTCCAAGCTGCTGCCGGCGGCGCGCCGCGAGGAGCTGGCGGAGAAGATCCGCGAGCACTCCCTGGCGCGGGCGGTCGCGGCCGTGGACGCCGTCATGATCGACCGCATCAACATCTACCAGGCCTCGCGCCTGGCCATGCGGGAGGCGGTGGCGCAGCTCGCGCCCCGCCCCGACCACCTGCTGGTGGATGCTATGCGCCTGGAGCACGCCTGCCCGCAGACCTCCATCATCCACGGCGACGCGCTCTCCGCCTCCATCGCCGCCGCCTCCATCCTGGCCAAGGTGGAGCGCGACCGCATGCTGGAGGAGTGGGACAAACTCTATCCCGCCTACGGCCTGGCCGCCAACAAGGGCTACAGCACGCCCCACCACCTGCGCAGCCTGCGCTTGCACGGCCCATCGCCCCTGCACCGCCAGTCCTTCGCGCCGGTGTGGAACGCCGCCGCGTCGCAGGAATTGCTGGAGTTCATGATGGAGGAGGACGCCGAGGCGGCGGAGAGTTAGGCGACAGTTTTCATCGGCTTCCGGGAGCGCACGACTTCAGTCGTGCCGCCACAAGCACAGGATAGAATCGGGCTTTAGCCCCTGAGGGAACGGTCTTTGCTCCGCCTGCTCTGCATCACCGCCCATCCCGACGACGAAGCCGGAGGCTTCGGCGGCTCGCTCGCCCTCTACCGCGAGCGCGGCGTCGAGACCTACGTCGTCTGCCTGACCCCCGGCCAGGCCGCGCGCAATCGCGGCGGCACGCGCTCCGACGAGGAATTGGCGGCGCTGCGGCGGAGAGAATTCGCCGCCTCCTGCGCCCTGCTCAAGATCACTCACGGCGAGGTGCTGGGCTATCCTGACGCCGGGCTCGACCGCGTGGACGTCTACCAGGTAGCGGGCGAAGTGACGCGCCGCCTGCGGCAGATCCGCCCGCAGGTGGTCCTCACCTTCGGCCCCGAGGGCGCCATCACCGGCCATTCCGACCACTCCATGGCCTCGCTCCTCGCGACGCTCGCCTTCCACTGGGCGGGGCGCGCCGACCGCTATCCCGAGCAATTGCAGGACGGCCTCCGCCCTCACCGCGCCCAG
>DATIWW010000378.1:0-4799 GCA_035519175.1 Terriglobales bacterium | reverse complement strand
TACGAGACCCCCGGCGGCACGCTGCTCATCGCCGCCCACCGCGAGCTGGAAGCCCTGTGCCTCGACCGCGAGGTGCTGCACTTCAAGCAGCAGATCGCGCTGCGCTACGCCGAGCTGGTCTACTTCGGCATGTGGTTCACGCCGCTGCGCGAGGCCCTCGACGCCTTCGTGCGCGAGACCCAGGCGACCATCAGCGGCACGGTCGCGCTCAAGCTCTACAAGGGCAACGTGGAGGTGGCCGGCCGCACCTCGCCCTACTCGCTCTACCGCACCGACCTCGCCGCCTTCACCATGGGCGACAGCTACGACCAGAAGGACGCCGCCGGCTTCATCCGCATCCTGGGGCTGCCCTCGCGATCGCGCGCCTGGCTGCGCCGCGAGCAGGAGATCCTGCGATGAAGATGTGGTCGGGGAGGTTCCGCCAACCCCTGGACCCCGCCTTCGAGCGCTGGCAGCGGTCGTTTCCCTTCGACCGGCGGCTCCTGGGAGAAGAACTGGCCGCCAGCCGCGCCCATGCCGGGGCGCTTGCCAAGGCGGGCGTGCTCTCGCCCGAGGAGGCGCAGGCCATCCTGGGGGGGCTGGACCAGATCCAGAAGGACGTGGAAGCCGATCCCGCTTTGCTCGACGACCCTTCGGCGGAGGACATTCACCACTTCGTGGAAGAGCAGTTGGTGGCGCGCATCGGCGAGACCGGCTACAAGCTGCACAGCGGACGCAGCCGCAACGAGCAGATCGCGACCTGCCTGCGCCTGTTCACCCGCGGCGGCGTGGACGCCATCCGCGCTGCGCTGGGCGAGTTGATCTCCGCCCTCATCGAGAAGGCGCGCGCCCAGGGCGCGGCCGCCATGCCCGCCTACACCCACCTGCAACGCGCCGAGCCCGTGCTGGTGGCGCACTGGCTGCTGGCCTACGTGGAGATGTTCTTCCGCGACGCCGAGCGCCTGGTTGACTGCCGCAAGCGCGCCAACATCCTGCCCCTGGGCTCGGGCGCGGTGGCCGGTTCCACGCTTCCCCTGGACCGCGCCGCCATGGCGCGCGAATTGGGGTGCGAAGGCGTCAGCGCCAATAGCCTGGACGCTACCTCGGACCGCGACTTCGCTCTCGAGTTCGTCAATGCGCTTTCGCTCGTGGCCCTGCACCTCAGCCGCCTGGCCGAGGAGATGACCCTGTTCGCCACCGCCGAGTACGGGTTCGTGAGTTTGCCCGAGGCCTACTCCACCGGCTCCAGCGCCCTGCCGCAGAAGAAGAACCCCGACTCGATGGAGCTGCTGCGCGCGCAGGTGGGCAAGGTGAGCGGCGCCGCACTCTCTCTGCTGATCTCGATGAAGGGCCTGCCGCTGGCCTACAACAAGGACCTGCAAGAGACCCAGCCGCCGCTCTTCGCCGCTGCCGATGCCATCCGCGAGGCTCTGCCCATCGCCACCGGCTTCGTGCGCCAGGTCGAGTTCGACCACGCGCGCATGCAGCGGGCCGCCGGCTCCGGATTCATGAATGCACTCTCCGCCGCCGATTACCTGGTGCGCCGCGGTGTCCCCTTCCGCCGCGCCCATGCCGTCGTCGGCGAGGCGGTGCGGCTCTGCCTGGAGAGCGGCCGCGAACTCAGTGGCCTCAGCCTGGAAGAATTGCAGCAGCTTCACCCCGAGTTTGGTCCCGACTTCGCCGAGTGCCTGACGCTGGAGGCCGGCCTGGCCGCGCACGACATTCCCGGAGGAACCGCCCCGGCGCGCGTCGCGGCCGCGCTCAAGGTCGCGGAGCAGCGACTGGCGGTGCTCGAGGAGGCGTTCCATGCGCGTGCGTAAGGCTATGCTTCCCGATGCCGAGGCGGTGTGCGCTCTGATCGCGGGCTATTCCGCCGACGGCACTGTGCTGCCACGCTCTCTGGGCGAGGTCTGCGAGAACATCCGCGACTTCACCGTGGTCGAGCACAAGGGGAAGATCATCGGCTGCGCCGCCCTCCACCTCTATGGCCCCCACCTGGCCGAGGTGCGCTCCATCACGGTGGCCCGGGAAGCGCAGGGCCGTGGCGCGGGACGCCGGCTGGTGCGCGCCCTGCTGGCCGAGGCCCAGCGCCACAGCGTCAACAGCGTCTGCTTGTTCACCCGCATTCCGGAGTACTTCGCCGTCTTCGGCTTCAGCGTGGTGAGCCGCGACGACCTTCCCGACAAGCTGCTCAAGGACTGCCTGGCCTGCCCGCGCCTGCACTGCTGCGACGAGACCGCCATGCTGCTGGGTGAGCTACCCGAAGGAAGCGCGCGCTCGCTGCGCGCCCCCGAGCTTGTACAGATCCAATGAGTTCGGAGCGAGCCTCCAAGACTCTCCTTCTGCCCCAGGGATTCCGCTTTGCCGGCATCGCCGCCGGCATCAAGCCCAGCGGCGCGCTCGACCTGGCCCTGGCCGAGGCCCCTGGCGGCGCGACCGCCGCCGCTCTTTTCACCTCCAACCGCGTGGTCGCGGCTCCGCTGGTGGTGGATAAGGAAGTCCTGCGCGGCGGGCGAGTCCGCGGCGTGCTGGTCAACTCCGGCAACGCCAACTGCGCTACCGGCCCCGGCGGCCTGCGCGCCTGCCGCCAGGTCTGCCGGAAGGCCGCAAGCGAGCTGGGCGCTTCGCCTCAGGAGATCTTTCCCTCCTCCACCGGCGTGATCGGCGTTCCCCTGCCCAAGGAGAAGATCCTGGCGGCGCTGCCGGCGCTCTTCGCCGGCCGCGAGGCCTCGCTCGACGGCGCGCGCCGCTTCGCCCAGGCCATCATGACCACCGACACGCGGCCCAAGCTGGCCGCGGTGCGCTTCCGCTGCGGCTCCGCGCGCGCCACCCTGCTGGGCATGGCCAAGGGCGCGGGCATGATCCATCCCAGCCTGGCCACCATGCTGGTCTACCTCTTCACGGATGTGGGTGCCACCCCGGCGCAACTCGAGCGCGCGCTGCGCCAGGCTTGTGGGCGGACCTTCAACCACATCAGTGTGGATGGCGATACCTCGACCAACGACACCGTGCTCTTGCTGGCCGGCGGCGCCGCCGGCGTCAGGCTGGTTCCCGACCGGGAGAAGGACTTCGGCGCCGCGCTGGAAGAAGTCTGCGCTTCGCTGGCCGCACAGATCGTCGCCGACGGCGAGGGTGTGCAGCATATCGTCACGCTGCACGTGGAGGGAGCGCGCACGCAGAAGGAGGCCGAGCAGGTAGCGCGCGCCATCGTGACCTCGGCGCTGGTGAAGACGGCGTGGGCGGGCGCCGACCCCAACTGGGGAAGGATCCTGGCGGCTGCCGGGCGTTCGGGGGCGGCCCTCGATCCCGCGCGCGTCAGCATCTTCTTTGGCCGCATGCCCGTCTGCCGCAAGGGCGTGGTCTGCGACTTCGACGAGCCTGCCGCCGTCCGCTACCTCCGCCGCCGCGAGTTCGAGGTGCGGGTGGACCTGGGCCGGGGCCGCGCTTCCTGCACCTACCTCACCTGCGACCTGACCGCCGAGTACGTGCGCATCAACGCTGCCTACCGCACCTGAGCTTTGCCCGGATCCCCGGAGGACGCCGTGCCGGAGTAATAGCCGTCGCGGGCCTGCACGACCAGGTCCTTCCCCTTCGCGGTCACCCGGATCCTGTGGTACTCCGCGGTATCCGGGGCACGGTCGGGGGTGTAGCCGAGGTTGTACTGATTGCGCAGCTCCTCTTGGATCTGCTGGTAGACCTGCTCCAGGGGCTCTTTCTTCGAGACCTCGAACATGCGCCCGCCGGTCTCCGCGGCCATGCGCTCAAGGATCTTCTTGCCGTCGGGACGCTCCTCTTCCTGCCGGGGAGAGCGGGGATAGCCTCCGCCGCCGCGGCGTCCTCCCCAGGGGCCGCCCATGCCGCCGCGCTCCCAGCCGCCGCCGTAACCACGGTCATCCTTGAAGAGGATAGCGTACACAATGGTGTTGGAGCGCTGGGCGGTCTCGATGGCGCGCTCCAGGCTGGTCTTGCTGCCTCGGTCCACGCCGTCGGAGAGCACGATCACGGCCTTCCTCCCCTGTTGCTTCTGCATGAGTTCGTCGGAGGCCAGGAAGACCGCGTCATAGAGCAGCGTGCCCGCGCGGTAGGATTGCCCGCGGCCGGCGCCGCCACCCCCGGAACGCGGATACCCGCCTCCGGGATAGCCGCCGCCCCGCGGAGAGCTGCCTCCGGGCGAACCCCCGCCCGACCTCGGTTCCGGCTCCAGCGCCGGCGTTTCCAGCAGGTTCAGCGCCTGGTCCAGCCTCTGCCGCGAGTTGGTCAGGTCCTGCAGCAGTTCTACCTCCCGGTCGAAGTGGATAAGGAACGCGTGGTCCTTGTCTTCGCGCAGCACCTGGTCGAAGAACTTCCCGCTGGCCGAGCGCTCCGGCTCAAGGACGCGCCGCTGGCTCAGGCTGGTGTCCACCAGCAAGCCCAGGGTGAGAGGCAGGTCGGTCTCGCGGGAGAAGTAGCGGATGATCTGCGGCCGGCCGTCTTCCTCCAGGGTGAAGTCGTTCTGCCCCAGGTTGTTGACGATCTTGCTGTGCTTGTCGCGCACCGTCACCAGCACGTTGACCACGTTGACGTCCACGGAATAGGTATTGGCCTGCTGGGCGGCGAGCGCTGCTGCAGCCGCGGCCACGCCGGCGAAGACCAGCAGCCGGCGGGGAGAAGCGAGATGGGCGAGAGACATAAGGGCCCCGGGCTCGAGCGGAGATTTGAGGGATCTAACCCACTGGATGCGGGTTTGTCGTGCGGGGTTGCGCCCCTCCGGCTCGAGCGCCCGCTCTGTGCTACAGTGAGCCTCGGACGGGCCCGTAGCTCAGCGGTCAGAGCAGGGGACT
>DATIWW010000377.1:0-5335 GCA_035519175.1 Terriglobales bacterium | reverse complement strand
CCACCAGGCGCAAGTCCACGGGATAGTGCACGGTGACGGTGTCGGTCTCGAGCGGGGGGTCGGGCTCCACCTCCTGCAGGCCGTACTGCGCCGGGTTCTTGGCGATGATGGTCATGGCCACGATGATGGGGACGTAGTTCTTGGTCTCCCGCGGCAGGACGTTGCGCTTGTAGAGTTCCCAGAAGTCGGCATAGCCGGTGCGCTGTACCCCTTGCTGCACGGTGAGCGGTCCGGAATTGTAGGCGGCCATGACCAGGTACCAATCGCCGAACTGGTTGTAGAGGTCCTTGAGGTGGCGGGCGGCGGCGCGGGTGGATTTTTCCGGGTCCTGGCGCTCGTCCACCCACCAGTTGCGTTCCAGGCCGTAGCCGGAGGCACGGCTGGCCATGAACTGCCACATGCCGCGGGCGCCGGCGCGCGAGAGCGCCAGCGGCTGGAAGCCCGACTCCGCCTGCGCCAGGTAGATCAGGTCCTGGGGCACCCCTTCCTCGCGGAAGATGCGCTCGATCATCTCGCGATAGCGCCCGGCGCGCACCCAGGCGCGGGTCAGGGTGTTGCGGCCGCGGGTGGAGGAGGAATAGAAGGCGATGTAGCTCGCCACCTGGTCGTTGATGACCAGGGGGAAGTCGGCGCGCGTCTGGCTCATCTCGGCTTCGGCCTTGGCGCGGATGTTGGGATCGACGGGGAAGGTGACGTCGTTGGCTTCGTCGATGGGAGCGGGCTGCGCCTGCTGCTCGCGGAAGCCGTCGCCCTGCTGCAGCGCCTGCATCTCCAGGTTCTGGACGGCTTCGGTGATCTTGTCGAACTCGCGCTGCAGGCGCTCGTCGGAGCGCACCTCCACCGGACCCTCCAGCAGCAGGTTGACGGCGTGGTCGAAGTTGGCCTTGGCGGCGTCCAGGTGGCCGGCGTTGTAGTTCGCCTGGCCGGCCTGGAATTCGGCTTCCGCGCGCGCCACCTGGGCGTCGACGGGATCGGGCTGGGGCGGCGCCGGCGGCTCCGGCTTGGGCGCGGGCGCCGGCTGTTGCGGCGGCGCGGGCGTCGCGGCGGGTGCCAGGGCCTGCGGTGGAGGGTCGGCGGCGTGCTTCTTCGCGCTCTCTTCGCAGGAGGTGGCCAGCAGGACCGCGCCCAGGATCAACAGCAGCCAATGGGCCTTACGAATCTCCATAACCCTCTTGTTCTTTTTCTTTGATGCGGTCGGGCTTGGGCTACAAACCGGAAGTGCCAAGGATTTTCGGCAGTAAGGGCATCCTACTACGCTGGCTTTTGGGGGGTCAATCGCGCGCGCGCAGCGCAGACGAGCCCGGCTCAGGCGGCGTCCAGCGCCTGGTCGAGGTCGGCGATGAGGTCGTCGGCGTCCTCGATGCCCACCGAGAGGCGCACCGTGGCTGCGCTCACGTCCAGCAGCTTCAGCGTTTTCTTGGCCAGGCCCACGTGCGAGGAGAGCACGGGGTACGAGACGGTGGACTCCACGCCGCCCAGGCTGGTGGCCAGGTACCACAGACGCAGGCGGTCGATGAAGCGTTCGGCGGCGCGGCCGCCTCCCCGGATCTCGAACGAGACCATCATGCCGAAGTCGCGCATCTGGCGGCGGGCCGCGGCGTGGCCCTGGTTGCCGGGCAGGCCGGGATAGAGCACGCGTGTCACCTTGGGATGGCCGGAGAGAACCTCGGCGATGCGGGCGGCGTTGCGGCAGGCGCGCTCCACGCGGACCTCCAGGGTCTTCAGCCCGCGGATCAGTAGGTAGGAAGCGGCCGGGTCCAGGCAGCCGCCCGACTGCACCATCGTCTGCCGCGCCGGACCGACCCACTTTCGCGGACCCACCAGCGCCCCGGCGGTGACGTCGCTGTGCCCCCCCAGATACTTGGTGGCGGAGTGCAGCACCAGGTCGGCGCCCAGGGCGAGCGGCTTCTGCAGGATGGGCGTGGCGAAGGTGTTGTCCACCAGCACGCAGGCCCCGCGGCGGCGGCCGATGGCGCACAGGCGCTCCAGTTCGGGGCAGCGCAGCGTGGGGTTGGTGGGCGACTCCAGGAAGAGCATGCGCGTGCGCCGGCTGAAGTAGGTTTCCACGCGTTCCAGTTGGTGGAAGGGCACGAAGCGGGTCCGCACGCCCAGCCGCGGCAGCAGGTTCTGGAAAAGCTTGAGCGTGCCGCCGTAGATGTCGAGCATGGAGACGATCTCGTCGCCGCTCCGGCAGCAGGCCAGCACCGCCACCATGGCCGCCGCCATGCCGCTGGCGGTGACCACGCAGTCTTCCCCGTCCTCCAGCGCCGCCAGCTTCACCTCCGCCGCCCGGGTGGTGGGATTGGCGTAGCGGGTGTAGAGGTAGGCGCTGGACTTGCCCTCCGCATAGCGGCGTAGTTCTTCCACGCCCGGCACCACGAAGACGGAGGCCAGGTCGATCTCCGTGGCCAGGCCGCGGTTGCTGCCGTGGCGTTCTTCGCCCGCGTGGATACAGTGGGTGGCGTCGCCCAGGCGGGTCTTGCTCCTGCTCTTCATGCTCCCCAGTGAATGCCGAAGCTCAGGCCGCCGTCAATGAAAAAGGTCCCGCCGGATCGCCGGGACCCGGAGTCATCCCCACCCTCGACCACGTCAGCTACCAGGTCAGCCGCAGCGCGAACTGGAACTGGCGCGGGTCGAAGGCGGCGGTGGGCGTCCCCGCCTGCGTGTACAGGGGGTTGACGTCGGCCACGTTGAACTTGTTGATCAGGTTGAACATGTCCACGATCCCGTCCAGGTTCACGCGTTCGCCCAGATGGAAGGTGCGGGCGATGCGCAGGTCGGTGAACACGGTGGAGGGCTTGTTGGCCGAGTTACGGCCTAGGTCGCCGTTCAGTTGCCCGTCGGCGAAGCAGGGTACCTGGAAGAAGCCCGTGGGCGAGAACTTGGAGGCCACGGTGGGGAATCCGCAGGAGTTGGTGGGCGTGCCCGAGGGCACCACGTTGGGCCGCGCCGAATTGGGCTCGAGCTGGAAGTTCGCGTTCTCGGCGGTGATGATGTTGAAGGGCCGCCCCGAGCCCGCCTCGAGGATGGGCGCCACCGTCCAGTCGCTGAAGAACTTGCTGCCGAAGCCGTCGCCCGCCAGCTTCCCGCTCTGGTAGACCGCGCTGAAGACGAAGCGGTGGCGCTGGTCGAAGGTGGAACTGGCGCGCTCCGCGCTGGGCAGGAAGCTGTCCTGGGGCGAGAGCAGCGACTGCAGGTCGGTGGAGTCGTCGATGGCGTGCGACCAGGTGTAGGAGGCCAGGAACTCGTACTTGTGGCTGAAGCGCTTGCGCAGGTTCACGGTCAGGCCGTGGTACACGGAGCTGCCGTTGGAGAAGTTGGCCACCATGTCGCTGAAGGGCACCGGCACTCCCACCCCCAGCCCCAGCGAGCTGATCAGGTTCTGGGCGAAGGTGATGCATCCGGGGCCGAAGATCCCCGTCATCAGGGGGATCATGGAGAGATTGAGTCCGGAAGGCCGGAAGAAGTTGACCAGCGCCGCCGGCACCACCGGGCCGAAGGCCGTGTTCCCGCAGAAGGCGTTGACGGCGTAGGGACTGGTGTTGGAAGGCACGATGCCGGCTGCCACCGCGCTGGCCCAGTTCTGGGTCAGCAGGTCGCCGCGCACCGGGTTGGCATTGATGGGCCGGTTGAGGTGGTGCCCGCCGTTGAAGTTATAGGCCACGCTCAGGGCGAAGCCGCCGCCCAGGTCGCGCTCCACCGACAGGTTGGCCTGCTCCGAGTAGGCGTAGACGAAGTTCTTGCCGGTGGGAAAACCGAAAGGCTGGTTGACCAGGGGAAAGCCCGCTGCCAGGAAGTTCTGGTCGATCCACATGGAGTTGGGCAAGAAGGGATCGAACCTCTGCTGCGCGCCCAGGTATCCCAGGGCCGCGGCCGCACCCGCGGGCAGGCAGGTTCCCACGTCCAGCAGCCCCATGAAGGCGTTGGTGGCGTTCAGGTTGAGCGCGTTCAGGGGAGAGGGCGGCGCGGCCGGGTTGCAGGGCGATCCCCCGAACAAGATGACCTGCGGCGTACCCACGCCGTCGGTGGCCTCGCCCAGGAAGGAGATGCCCAGCAGCGGGTGGTCGTAGAAGATGCCGTAGGAGGCGCGCACCACGGTCTTGCCGTTGTTCCAGGGGTCCCAGGCCAGCCCCAGGCGCGGGGCCAGGTTGTTGGCGTCGGTCTGCCAGCCCTTCTGGATGTTCAGCGCGTCGTAGGCGGCGGCGGAAAGCGAGTTGGCCTGCTGGAAGTTGGGCGCCAGTTCCACGTCATAGCGCAGCCCGAAATTGAGCGTAAGGTTGGGCTTGATGCGCCAGGAATCCTCGACGAAGAAAGCTAGAGGAGTGACCGAGGCGGCGAAGTTGGGGCTGCCGATGCCCTGCACGAAGCTCTGCGGGATGCCCAGGCCGTAGGCCTGCACCGGCGAGAAGCCTGGGAAGCCGGCAAACGCCGGGCTCAGGTCGGTCGCCCCCAGACCGGCGAAGTTGTACACTCCGCCGAAGTTCACCTCGAACGCGGCGTCCACCGGGATGTGATTGACCTCGGCGCCGAACTTGAGGGTGTGGGTGCCCTTCATGATGGAGAAGTTGTCGGCGGCCTGGTAGCGCTGTTCTTCCCGGCGCAGCGACGAAAACGGCTCGCGCCCGATGAAGGCGAAGCCCACGATGTTGGAGGCCACGCCGCTGCCGAAGGGCGAGCGGGTGTTGAAGTTGTAGAGCAGGCCGCGGCGTGCGTACTGGAAGAGGAACTGGTTGACCTTGTTGCTGCCGATGCTCCAGGTGTCCTGGGCGGTGATGGCAAAGTCGCGGTAGCTCTGCACCGAGGTGCGGGAATAGGCGTTCTGCCCGAAGTTCTGGTTCTGGGCGTTGACCTCGATGCCGGTCACCGTGCTGGGGCTCACGCTCACCCGCAGCATCCCCGTGTTGTTCGGGGTGAAGTGGTAGTCGAGGCGGCCGGAGATCAGCGTGGTGCCCTCCGAGACCGGGAAGTTTCCTGTCTGCGAAGACAGGTTGGCGAACGAGGCCGGCAGCGGCAGCCCGGTCTCGGGGAAGAAGCCCAGAGGGCTCAGCGCCCCGGGCGTGCCAAAGAGGGCGACGGCCGAAGAGCCGGCCGCCAACTGCGCGTAGGCGACGGTGAAGGGATTCACCGGGGCCGAGGCCAGGAAGGCCTCCTGGAGCGGGTTCACCAGCGAGCCCGCCGGCAGCCCGAAAGCGGCGGCGTTGGGCAGCGGCACCAGACCGAAGTTGTCGAAGCCCACGGTCGAGAACCCCGTCTCCTGCCGCCGCGTGGTCTCGTAGGAAATGAAGTAGAACGCCTTGTCCTTCTTGAGGGCGCCGCCCAGGGTGAAGCCCGCCTG
>DATIWW010000376.1:0-2944 GCA_035519175.1 Terriglobales bacterium | reverse complement strand
TGCCGGGACGCAGGATGCCGCTGGGAACCAGCTTCAGGACGAACTTACGGTCGCCGATGAAGACCGTATGGCCGGCGTTGTGCCCGCCCTGATAGCGCGCCACGATGTCGAAGCGCTCCGAAAAGAGATCGACAATCTTCCCCTTGCCCTCGTCTCCCCACTGGGATCCCAGGATGATGATATTTCCCATTTTTATGGACCGATCTATTCTACCGCGTGCGCCGGCGGCAAGACCGCCCGCGCCACTAGGGGCTAGACGGCGGCCGCGTCGGCGAGGGTGGCGTACATGGGCATGAGGGTATCGACGCCCGTGAGCTTGAAAAGGCGCTGGATCCGCGGATTGGCGCCCGCCACCCGAAAATCGCCGCCCGCCTTGCGGACCTGGGTGACACAGGCGACGATGGCGCCGATACCGGAGCTGTCGGCATAATCCAGGGCGGTAATGTCGAAGATGAACTTCTTCTGCGCCTGTTTGACGAGGTCCCCGACCAGCGCCTCCAGCCGCTCGATGTCGCGGCCGACCACCAGCCTGCCAGACACCGTCACCACCGCCACCCCGGGGCCCAACTGTCTCGTATCGATAGGCATTTGCTACAGGATACACCATGGCCGGGCATGCCCGGCCACTACATCGGCTTGCGGGCGATGACCCCGTAATCCTGAGGCCCGGAGAAATAAAAGCACAACTCCTCCATCTCGGGTATCCGAGCCATCGGACGCTCGTGGGGGTGCAAACGCAGCACCTTCGCCTCGGCGAAGCCGAAGTGCTCCAGCATGAACGTCAGGGTGGGGGGCGGAATGGGATGCTGGTGGGTAATGTCCTGGTAGAACTTATGGGCCCCGACGGCGATATTCTCGGGATTCGGCGTCTCCAGAATCAGGATGCCTCCGGGCTTGAGAACCCGCAGCGCATGCATGACAAAGGAGAGTAACTCCCCAGCCGGCAAATGCTCCACCACGTGGAAGGCGGTGACACATCCGAGTGACTCGCCGGGAACACTGGCCAGGTACGACAGCACATCGGCCTGCTCAGCCCGCAGGCCGAGTTCCCGGCACTTAGTAACCATCCGCTCACTCTGATCTACGCCATACGCGGGTATTCCGCGCTCCGCGAGTAACTCCAGCCATTCACCGCGGCCGCAGCCCAGGTCCAGTGCCATGCCTTCGCCGCCCAAATAATCCAGGTAGACGCTGAAGCGCGTCTTGACCTCCTCGCGCGAGCTGCGGAACGCTTCCTGGAAGGCGTAGTGGTACTCGTCGACGCGCTGGGTCAGGGTTTCGGATGCGGGCTGCGCCGACGAAGCTACGGGCGCCGCTCCGCCGAGCTCCTTCTTCAGCTCTCCGCACTTCACGCCCAACTGGTGCTCCCAGACGCCCTCGGCAGCTTTGAGGCGCACATTGACCACGCCCTCGGCGGCCACCAGCCGCTGCAGGACCGCCAAGCGAAGGTTATCGGCCTTGTTCGCCAGGTCGGCGCTGGCCTCTTCGGTCTGCTTCTCGAGCATCTCCCGCAGGGCCTGGAGCGCCGCATCCTGGTCCTCGATCACCTGCGCCATCAGCCGAAAGGCCGCCTGCATGGGCGGCAGGAGCCAGAACAGCGAGCGCATCACCACCGCCACCAGCGTGCCGCCCAGCCGGGCGCGCAGGGTCGGCGGGCTCGCGGGCGGCTGGCCCGCCCTCTCGCACGCGCTCCGCATGGCCGCCAGGCGCGCGTTGATTTCGGCGCGGTTGAAATTCCGGTCGAACTGCGCGAACCGTTCGCGCCAGCGGGCCAGCATGTGTTCCTGGAGCATCGGAATCGTAGGTGTCGTCATGGCTGAAATCCTTGCCGCCAACCGGAATATCCCCTATTATATTCAAAAGGATGCAGAGCAGGCCCGCAAGCGCCGCCGGCGGCAGACTAAGCGCGAACTGGTTCTCGCCCCTGTTGCCCGCCAGGACAGATATCGCGCATTACACGGCCCGGGTAATACCGGCCTTGTCGGAGGTACTCGATGTTACTATCTGGACGGACCAGGAGAAATGGGATCGTAACATCGAACAGCACTGCAAAGTAAGATGGTATGACAAAGATCATATCTCGTGGCTGGACCTTTATCAAGGCGGTTTGACATTTTATAACATCGGCAACAATGCCGACTTTCACCTGGGTATCTGGCATGTATGCCGGAAGCATCGCGGTATCATGGTGCTGCACGATGTCGCCCTCCAGGAGTTCTTCGCCTACTGCTACCGGTGGGTGTGGGGAGACAAAGAAGGGTATCTCGCCAAGATGGCGCACTACTACGGCGAGGACGCCCGCCGCGACGGCGACTTATTCTGGCAGGACCGGCTGAAGATCGACTACCTGGTGGAGCGCTACCCGTTCACCCAGGTGGCCCTGGAACAGGGGCTGGCGGCGATCGTGCACAACGGCCAGGCCATCCCTGCCGACATGAGCGACACCTGCGGCATCATCCCGCTTCCCCTGCCGTACGTGGCCCACCAGTGGCCGGACGCGAGCGATCGCTGGACGCGCACCGACCCCTTGCGGCTGGTCATCTTCGGCTACATCAGCCGCAACCGGCGCATGGAGGCCGTGCTCGACGCCCTGGCCCGCTACCCGCACGCTCTTCAGTTGGATATGTACGGGCAGTATTGGGACCCCGAGCATATCCGCGGCCTGATCCGCTCGCTCCGGCTGGAGGACCGTGTGCGCCTGCGCGGCTTCGTGCCGGAAGCGGAGCTCGACGCCGCCCTGGAACAGGCCCACCTCGCGTTCAACCTGCGCTTCCCCACCATGGGCGAATCGTCGGGCAGCCAGTTGCGCATCTGGGACCACTCCCTGGCTTCCCTGGTGACCCCGGTGGGCTGGTACGCGCGGCTGCCCAAGGATTCCGTGGGCTTCGCGCGCGCGGACCACGAGGTCGAGGACATCCACGCGCACCTTGACCGGCTGCGGGCG
>DATIWW010000375.1:0-2684 GCA_035519175.1 Terriglobales bacterium | reverse complement strand
CGACCTGCTGGTGGAAATTGTCGGCCATCGTCTGGCAGCTCATCGCCCGTTCCAGCGCCGAGCGCGCCAGCGCCTCGTCCTTCTTGTCCAGCGCCAGCTCCGCGCGGCGCATCCATTGCGCGTGCAGGTCCCGGTTCTCCTGCATCTTCTTCTCCAGGACGTGCTGGTCGGCGATGGCGATGGCCACCTGGGTTTTCACCTGCAGCAACTGGTTCTCCATGTCCTGGATCACCTGTTTCAGCATTTTTTCCGGGTGCTCGGCCTTGTCGATCAGATCGTTCAGGTTGGCCCGGACGAGCGTGGAAACTCTCTCCAAAAGTGCCATGGTCGTTGCTCCTATTGGCCCGAGCCTGTCCCCTTGGCGTCGGGCTGCGGCGACTTGTCGCCAATCATGCGCACCTTCGCGAACAGCTCGTTGAGCGGCATGCCGCTGAGCGTCTCGAAGAGCGCGGGAATCTGCGCCGCCATCTTGGTGATGTCGCCCGTGATCTTGTTCAGGCCGGCGGCGTCGCCGTTGCCGGTCGAGACCACGGTGATGCGGTCCACGTTGGCCAGCGGCGC
Organism: Terriglobales bacterium; assembly: GCA_035519175.1. Taxonomy (GTDB): domain Bacteria; phylum Acidobacteriota; class Terriglobia; order Terriglobales; family Acidobacteriaceae; genus DASPRL01. Next base: position 2,123 of record DATIWW010000375.1, on the reverse strand, counting down.
GGCCAGCGCCTTCACCACTTCCGGCATGTTGGTGATCAGCTTGTCGACGATGGCGGCCTGGTTGAATTCCTGGTAGGCCTCGGCCTTGACGTTCATCGCCTTGGCCTCGGCCTCTCCTTTCTTGAAGATGATCTCGGCTTCCGCTTCACCCTCGGCACGGATCGAAGCCGCCCGGCCCTCGGCTTCGGTAATCAGCCGCTGGCGCTCGGCTTCGGCCAGCGTCTCGATGCGCTTGCGCTCGATTTCCGCCTGCTTCAGCACGGTAGCCGTCAGCTCGCGCTCGCGCCGCAGGATCTCGGCGTCCTGTACCTTGATCTCGTGCTCTTTCTCCACCTGGCGAATGGTGACTTCCTCGGCGCGCACCTGCTGCTGCATGACGTTGGCCTGGATCTCGTAGGCTTTGTCGGCCTGCGCCTGCTGCCGCTTCACCATCTCCAGGTATTCCGCCTTCTTCACTTCCAGGTCGCGCTGCGCTTCCGCCTGCTTGGCCTGCGAAAGGGTTTCGGCGAGCACCCGTTCCTGGTCCGCCTTGGCCTTCGCGATTGCCGCTTCGCGGGCCGCCTCGGCGCGCTTGATGGCGGTGTCGCGCTCGGCTTCCGCCGCGGCCACGTCGGCGTCGCGCTTGATGCGCGCCACGTCCGGCCGGCCCATGTTGGTGATGTAGTCGTTCTTGTCGCGGACTTCCTTGATGGTGAACGAGATCACCTCCAGCCCCATCTTGTTCATGTCGTCGGCGCAGGTGGACCGCATGCGCTCGCCCACCATCTCCGGCTGCTTCACGATTTCCTCCACCCGCAACTGGCCGATGATGCCGCGCAGGTGCCCTTCCATCACCAGCCGGATCAGCCCCTCGCGCTCGTCCGGAGGCTTGGTCAGGAACTGCTCGGCCGCGGTGAGGATCGACTCGGGGTCGGACTTCACCTTAATCTGCGCCACCGCCTCCACCGTCACCGCCACCCCCTGCTGCGTGTACAGGTCCTGCTTGGGCGCCACGTCGAACGACATCAGTTCGAGCGAGAGCCCGCGGCAGTTTTCCCCCACCGGGAAGATGATGGTCGCATGCCCTTTCACCACCCGGGTGCCGCGGATGCCGTACACGATGAGGGCTTCGTGCGGTCCCGCCTTGCGGAACAGCCGCGCCGACATCATCATGAGGAACAGGATCACCAGGACCATCAGTCCCGCGATCACGAACACCGATTCGGTCATATAGGTTGTCTTCTCCTTAACTTGGGTGCTGCCCCAGATCGCCGGCCAGGTCTTCCCAGCGCCGCACGTACGCGATGCCTTTTTCGTAGCGGGTCACGACGACTTCCGCTCCCCGGGGAATAGCCTTGCCGTCTTCGCTGCGGGCGCCCGCCACACGGCGCACGCCCTCCTGCGAGTAAATGATTTCTCCCGTGCCGTTCTCCCGGATGGCGAGGCTGAGCCTGCCCAGCACGCCGACCATGTCGTAATCGGCCGGGTCGAGCGCCACCTCGCGCGCCATCAGCACCTTGGCCAGGAACAGGAACACGAGGGACGCGCCGGCCAGGCCGCTCACAGTGGCCCCGCCGAGCGCGGCTACGAACCAGACGCCGTACACCTGCCGCAACAGGTATCCGGTGCCGCCGAACCAGGCGAGGAACGCGGCGATGGTGCCGAAGTTGAACCACGGCAGGTCGGCGCTGCCCCGGGCGTGCGGCGCCGGAACATGGATGCCGTGATGGAGGTGAAGGTGCGGCAGGTGCAGGTGCGTGCTGCCCGCCAGCACGGCCACGATGCTGAGGCCGAAGCCGACCAGAAAGCAGACGAGATAGAATTCGGTCCACGTCATCCGGAACGCCTCCTCGGTTTGGCCGCGGCCGCCGGCGCGGAGGGCCGCAGCACCTGCAACAGGCGCTCGGCCAGGCCCGGGTTCTCCAGAATCGCGCCCAGCAGCACCAGGCACAGGCGGGAATCGGAATGCCGCGCGACAGCCAGCAGGGCGTGGTGCAGGTCGGCGTCGCGCGCGAACCGCTCCGCGCCGCTGATGAGCCACAGGTCCAGCTTGTCCTCGAGCGCGGCCACATCGGAAATCAGCTCCGTCTGGTAGCCCTCCGGATCGTCCACCAGGTAGCCCGGATGCACCTTGAAGAACCGCG
>DATIWW010000374.1:0-2302 GCA_035519175.1 Terriglobales bacterium | reverse complement strand
GGCGAATTCATCTCCACGGACGAAGGCAGCCGACTGAAGCGCGTCCTGATCGGATTCGGGTCGGGTGCGGCAGAATTGAAGACGCTGGCAGAAGCGTACCAGGTGACGGCGTCGGGCCTGCGCCCGATCGGCTCGGCCGTGATTTCGTCCGAAGGCGGGCAATTGCCAGGAATGCTGGTCTCGCTCGGTGTCGGCGCCGCCACCGGCGGCTTGGCTGCCGCCGCAGCGGTGGGAACGACAACCGCCGTGGTGAAAGAGACGGGTTCGGAATCGCTCGAGGCCGCCGCGGAGCGGACCGCGGACGAGATTTCCAAGCTTATCGTCGATGCCTACAAGAAGCGCGGATGGATGTAGCCTGGGAGGGCTTGGGCCGAAGCCAGTCCTGCCGGTGGTTGGTGGCCGGCAGGTTCCGGCTTGAGCCCCTGACCCGCGCCCGGAAACTCGACCATCTCGAGCATGGGCCGTCGATATGGCAGCGATTTCCGCCCTGGCAAGCCGGCGAACGGGAGAATGCCGATTGGTTTCTCTCCCTCCACGGAAGCCATCTCGCCAATGACGACCGGGCCCATGATCCACCGCTTTCTCGACCCCGGCGAAGCCCTGGGCGAGGTGTTGTTCGGGCTCATCATGGTGCTGACCTTCACCGTCGGGGCTCGTATTCTCGTGGCCGAGGGCGAAATCGACACGAATGAGCTGGTCGTGGGTGCGGTCGGGTGCAACATTGCGTGGGGGATCATCGATGCCGTGCTGTTCGTGCTCGGCAGTCTATTTCATCGAAGCCAGCGCGCGCGTTTCTATCGCGGGCTCAGAAGCGCACGAAACGAAGCGGAAGCCCTGGCCATGATCCGGGAGGAATTTGGGCTGGAAGAGGAGCCCCTCGCCGTGCTCCCCGAGGATCGCGCGCGCCTCTATCAATCGATCCTGACCTTGAGCGCTCACGCCGCTCCCGGTCGTGCGCGCCTGCAGCCGCGGGACTTCATGGCTGCTCTTGTCGTCTTTGTCCTGGTGTCAGTCACGGCAGTACCGGGCGTGATCCCGTTTCTCCTGCTGGAGGATTCCAACCTCGCGCTTCGTTTGTCCAATTGGGTGCTTGTTCTGTTGTTGTTTCTCGCCGGCTACCGGATGGGGCACTATACGGACGCCCGCCCCTGGCGGGTCGGGCTGACGGTCACGGTCCTGGGCGCGTCAATGGTCTTGGTGGCGGTCGCCCTGGGCGGATGAGGCATCAATAGGCCCAACCTGCCGGGATCGTCCGGCGGATGGGATCTGCGGCAGCGCTGTCTCCACTGGCGACAAAGCAGGAGAACCCAATCTTGAAGATCGCGGCCCGCCCTCTCCCCGTCGCACGGCGGCTGCTGCCCATTCTCGGCTGGCTTCCCGCCTACCGGCGCGAATGGTTCGCGGCGGACTTCCTGGCTGCCCTCGCCATCTGGGCGGTCATGGTGCCGGAGGGCATGGCCTATGCGGGCATTGTCGGCGTGCCGCCCATCATGGGGCTCTATACCGTCGTCCTGCCATTGGTCGCCTACGCGCTGCTCGGAACCTCCCGCCTGCTCGTCGTCGGCCCCGACACGGCCACCGGCCTGATTTCCGCGTTGACGGTGAGCGCCTTTGCGATGCAGGGGACGGCGGACTTCGATACGCTGACCTCCACCCTCGCCGTCCTGATCGGTGTCTTCTTCCTGCTCTTCGGCGCGCTGCGCATGGGCTGGGTCGCGGCCTTCATCCCGACCCCGGTCATGCGCGGCTTCATCGAGGGCCTGGTCTGCGTCACCATCATCGGCCAGGTGCCGCACCTGCTGGGCATCGAAGGCACGCGCGGCAACTTCTTCGACAAGCTGTGGTTCGTGATCAGGCACTTGCCGGACGTCTCCCTCGCGCCCGTTCTGGTCGGCGTGCTCGCCCTCGCGGCGATGCAGCTGCTGCGCCGCATCGCGCCGAGGGTGCCGGCAGCCCTCGTCGTCGCCATCCTGGCCACGGCGCTGGTGGCCCTCTTCAACCTCGAGGCGGCGGACGTCGCCGTCGTGGGCGAGCTGCCCTCCGGGCTGCCGCACCTCGTCATGCCCAGTCTCGATCCCGCCATCCTGGAGCAGCTCGTACCCGGGGCCCTGGCCATCGTGCTGGTGGGCTACGCCGAGGCGCTGGGCGGGGCCCAGGCCGCGGCCATGCAAGACGGCAGCGCGATCGACCCTAACCAGGAGCTCATCGCGCACGGGCCCGCCAACATCCTGAGCGGCCTGTTCGGCGGATTCCTGGTGGTCGGCAGCCTGTCGAAGACCTCGGTGGCAACCGCTGCGGGCGC
>DATIWW010000373.1:0-2880 GCA_035519175.1 Terriglobales bacterium | reverse complement strand
CCTGCGTTTCGTCGCCCAGCGCACACTCCGTCTTCGATCCGCCGCCGTCGATGCCGAGGAATAAGGCCATGACTCTCTTCTCGAATCTTCTACCACAAACACATGAATGCTCTTCACTTTTTCCCGGACCGGCCGGAAGGATTTGCTCCATAATGCAACGCGACGGCGTTCATCCCCTCGAGGAGAGAGTCCGATTCCGACGCAAGCCCTGGGCCTGAGCCCGCTCGACCTGGTCCTGGTGGCAGCCTACCTGGCGGGCATCACGGCCTTCGGAGTGCGCTTCCGCAAACGGCAGCGCTCCCTGCGCGACTACTTCCTCGCCGACCGCAATATTCCCTGGTGGGCCATCGCCCTCTCCATCGTGGCCGCCGAGACCAGCGTGCTCACCATCATCAGCATCCCCGGGCTGGCCTACGACACCGACTTCGGCTTCCTGCAACTGGTGCTGGGTTACCTGGTGGCCCGCGTCCTCATCTGCCTGCTCTTCATCCCGCAGTACTTCCGCGGCGAATTGTTCACCGCCTACCAGCTCATCGAGCGGCGCTTCGGGACGCGGCTGCGCACCCTGACCGCCGCCATCTTCCTGCTGACCCGCGCCGCCGCCGAGGGCGTGCGGGTGTACGCCGTCTCCATCGTGGTGCGCTTCGCGCTGGGGCGCGGCGAGGGCGGGCCCGCCTGGGTGGACGTGGCCGCCATCGCGGCGGTGCTGCTGCTCACCCTCATCTACGCCTTCGAGGGCGGCATGGCGGCGGTGATCTGGACCGACGTGGTGCAGATCGTCATCTACATCACCGGGACGCTGGTAGCCGTCTTCACCCTGCTCCATCTGGTGCCGGGAGGCTGGCCGGCGGTGCACGCCCTGGCCGGCTCCGCCGGGAAGTTCCGGGTCTTCCATTTCTCCCGAGACCTGTTCCAGACCTACACCTTCTGGGCGGGGCTGGTGGGCGGGACCTTCCTGACCATGGCCAGCCACGGCACCGACCAGTTGATCGTGCAGCGGCTGCTGGCGGCGCGCAGCGAGCGCGCCTCCAAGAGCGCGCTGCTGGCCAGCGGGCTCTTCATCCTGGCGCAGTTCGCGCTCTTCCTGCTGGTGGGAGCGCTGCTCTTCGCCTTCTACCGCGTCTTCCCGCCGGCCGCACCCTTCCGCCGCTCCGACGACATCTTCCCCACCTTCATCGTGAGCGAGATGCCGCGGGGAATGGCGGGACTGCTGGTGGCCGCCATCCTGGCCGCGGCCATGAGCAACCTGAGCGCCGCGCTGAACTCGCTCTCCTCCAGTTCGGTGGTGGACTTCTACCTGCGCCTGCGCCCCGGGACGAGCGACGCCGAGCGCCTGCGGCTCTCGCGCCGGGCCACGCTCGTGTGGGGCGCGGTGCTGTTCGTCCTGGCGCTGGTCTTTCTCTTCCGCGGCGGGCGGGTGGTGGAGGTGGGGCTGGCCATCGCCTCCATCGCCTACGGCGCGCTGCTGGGAATCTTCTTGCTGGGGGTGCTGACGCGGCGGGCCAGCCAGGCGGGCGGCGCGCTGGGCATGGCCTGCGGCCTGGCCATCGAACTTTACGTGACGCGCTGGACCCATCTGCCCTGGACCTGGTACGTCGCCATCGGCACGCTCACCACCTTCGCCATCGGGTATATTGCCAGCTTCGTGTTTCCACGCAAGGAGGCGAATGGCTGAGCCGGCAGCGCCGCGCGAGCTGGCCCGCGACCTGGGGGTGAGCCACGCCTCCGCCATCGTGGTGGGCACCATCATCGGCAGCGGCATCTTCATCGTGCCGCGCACCATGATGGCGGCGGTGGGCTCGACCCAAATGGTCTACCTGGCCTGGATCGTGGGCGGGCTGCTCTCGTTCTTCGGAGCCCTGACCTACGCGGAGCTGGGCGCCATGAAGCCTGCGGCCGGCGGCGAGTACGTTTACATCCGCGACGCCTACGGCCCGCTGCCCGCCTTCCTCTACGGCTGGACCTGGTTCCTGGTGGCCAAGCCGGCCTCGGTGGCCAGCGTGACCACCGGTCTGGCCGAGGCCCTGGCCGGGCTGCCGCGCTTCGCCTTCCTGGCCTCAGATGCGCTCGCCTACCCGCTGCACGTGACCTGGGGACAGCTCTTCGCCATCGCCGCCACCTTGCTCATCACCGGCATCAACTACATCGGGGTGCGCAAGGCGGGCGACTTCCAACTGGTCTTCACCGTGCTCAAGATCGCGATGATCCTGGCCATCGCCATCATCGCCTTCACCTGGGTGGGCGGGAGCTGGGGCAACTTCCACTCCAGCTATGGCGGGGCGCACGGCGGGCTGACCGGATTCATGATGGCGCTGATCGCCGCGCTCTGGGCCTACGATGGCTGGAACGACCTCAACATGGTGGCGGGTGAGGTGCGGCGCCCGGAGCGCAGCATTCCCATCGCGCTGATCGCGGGCGTGGCCATCGTGGCCGCGCTCTACATCCTGATGAATGTGGCCATCCAGTACGTGCTGCCGGCGGGCCTGATCGCCACTGCCAAGAGCCCGGCGGAGCTGGCCACGCGGCAAGTGCTGGGCCCGGTGGGCGCGGCGGTGGTGACCCTGGGCATCGTGCTCTCCATGCTGGTGACGCTGAACGGGACCATCATGAGCGGCGGGCGCATTCCCTTCGCCATGTCGCGCGATGGATACTTCTTCCACGCCCTGGCCGGGGTACACCCCAAGTTCCGCACTCCCGCGCCCGCCTTGATCGTGCAGGCGGTGCTCTCGGTGCTGCTCTTGCTGGCGGCGGCCAGCTTCCAGCAACTGCTGACCCTGGCGATCTTTGCGGAGTGGCTCTTCTACATGGTGGCCACCAGCACGGTCTTCGTGTTGCGGCGCACCGAGCCCGACGCGCCCCGCGCTTACAAGACTTGGGGCT
>DATIWW010000372.1:0-4951 GCA_035519175.1 Terriglobales bacterium | reverse complement strand
GACCGCTCCACCCGGCTGGGGCGCCAGGTCGAGAGCGAGCGCCGCGACGCCCTGCTCGCCGTCGCTCGCCGCTACGACGTGGACCTGAAGTACGCGCTCCACGTCCGGCGCCTGGCGGCGGAGCTGTTCGCGGCGCTGCGCCCGCTGCACGGCCTCCCGCCCGACTACCAGGAGTGGCTGCTGGCCGCGGCCATGCTGCAGGAGGTGGGCAGCTACCTGAACCGCAGCGGCCGCCACCGCCACGCCTACTACCTGATCGCCAACTCCGAGATCTTCGGCTACACCCCGCGCCAGCGCCGCATCATCGCCAGCATCGCGCGTTACGTGGGCAACTCCCGCCCCGCTGCCGCCGACAAGATCATGAAGAAGCTGGCGCCCGAGGACCGCCGCTTCGTCCTCCGCGCGGTGGTGCTGCTGCGCCTGGCGCGGGCGCTGAACCAGGGGCGCCGCGCCACCGTCACCGGCCTGCGCGCTCGCCTGGAGGGCGGACGCGTCCTGCTGAAGCTCAAGACCCGCCGCGGCGCTGAGCTGGAGCTGTGGGCGCTGTCAAAAGAGAGGAATTACTTTCGGGAAGTGTTCGGGCGCGACCTGGCGGCCGTGGGGGAGAGGTAGTTAGGAGTTTGTAGTTGGGAGTTAGCGGGGAAGGAGACAGACCGGCAAACTCCCAACTACAAATTCCTAACTACTTCTTCTTGCCCCTTCCTGCCGCACTCGCATAAATGGTGCGCACCGATTTGGGGGTGAGCAACCACTCCAGGGTGCCGCTCTTGCCGCGCGTCTCCACCCGCGCCACCGCCCCCTTCTTCAGGTCCACGGTCGAGTCCGACTGCCCCTCGCTGACCAGCAGGCTCAGGAACTCGCTCAGGTTGGGATTGTGGCCCACCACCATGATGGCCTCGCACTTCGCGTACTTGACGAGCAGGGCGCGGAAGTCCTCGAAGCCGGCGCCGGGGCGCAGCGCCGCCTCCAGTTGCATCTTGCCGTCGTATCCGATCTCGTTGCCCACCAGGGACGCCGTCTGCGTCGCCCGCTTGAGCGGGCTGGAGAGCAGCGCGTCCACCGTGATGTCCAGGGCCGCCAGCGCGCTGCCGATGTAGCGGCACTGCTCCATGCCGTCCTGGTCGAGGGCGCGCTTCGCGTCCTTCTCGGGGTTGCCTTTCTTGGGTTGGCCGGCGCTGGCGTGGCGCAAGAAATAGAGGGTCATGATGGCTTATCTCGTCTCCTGGGTCCGGTGGGAGCGCGCTGGGCGCGGGGCGTGCCCGGGCATCTGGTCCAGCACCTGCCGCCCCTCCGCCAGCCCGATGAGAAACTCCTGGGCACTGAAGTGGGAGGCGGTCCGTGCCTTGCTGCGGCGCGCACTGCCGTTCACCAGCAGCCCCGCCGGCAGGTAGCTGCCGTCGGGGCGCAGCAGGCGCGCCTTCACGTTGTCGGCCAGGTAAGCTTCCAGGATCTCCTGGCGCACGCGCTGCTTCAGCAATTCATCGCGCAGCGGGAAGGTGGCCTCCACGCGCTCATAGAGGTTGCGCGGCATCCAGTCCGCGCTGCCCACGTAGATCTCTTCTTCGCCGCCGTTGGCGAACCAGAAGATGCGGCTGTGCTCCAGCAAGCGCCCCACCACCGAGCGCACCCGGATGCGCTCGCTCACGCCCCGCATTCCGGGGCGCAGGCAGCACATGCCGCGCACGATCAGGTCGATCTCCACTCCCGCCTGCGACGCCCGGTAGAGCGCCTGGATGATGTTCTTGTCGGTGAGGGAGTTCATCTTGGCGATGATGCGCGCCGGGCGCCCGCGCTTGGCCTGCTCCGCCTCCCGCGCGATGAGTTCCAGCGAGCGCTCCGCCAGGTCCAGGGGCGAGACCTGCAGGGGGTCGTAGTGCGGCTGCTCCGAGTAGGCGGTGAGGAAGTTGAAGACGCCGTGCACCGCCCGCGTCATCTCCGGGTCGGCGGTCATCAGGCTCAGGTCGGTGTAGAAGCGCGCGGTGACCGGGTTGTAGTTGCCGGTGCCCAGGTGGGCGTAGCGGCGCACCTCGCCGTCGGGATCGCGCCGCACCAGCAGCGCCAGCTTGCAGTGCGTCTTCAGCCCCACCAGGCCGTGGAAGACCTGCACTCCGGCATCCTCCAGGCTGCGCGCCCAGCGGATGTTGGAGGCCTCGTCGAAGCGCGCCTTCACCTCCACCACCACCGTGACTTCCTTGTGTGCGGCCGCCTCGATCAGCGCCCGCATGATGGGCGAGTCCTCGCTGGTGCGGTAGAGCGTCTGCTTGATGGAGAGCACGCGCTCGTCCTCGGCGGCCGCCTGGAGGAACGAGACCACCGAATCGTAGCTGTCGAAGGGATGGTGCAGCAGCACGTCGTGTCGCCGCAACTCCTCGAACAGGTCTTTGGACTTGGCGGTGAGGTGCAGCTCCCGCGGCACGAAGGTGCGATACTTCAGTTCCGGGCGGTCGGTCTGCTCGTAGATGTTGAACAGGCGCGAGAGGTTCACCGCGCCCTCGGTGCGATACACCTGCCAGGGCTCCAGGTTGAAGTTGCTGCGCAACCGCTCGATGATCTCCGGCGAGGCCTCGGCCTCGATCTCCAGCCGCACCGCGTCGCCCTTGCGCCGGTTGTGCAGTTCCGTGCGCACCGACTCCAGCAGGTTGCGCGACTCCTCTTCCTCCAGGTAGAGGTTGGAGTTGCGGGTGACGCGGAAGGCCGCCGCCGAGACGATCTCGTAGCCCTGGTACATGCGCTGGGCGTGCGCCGTCACCAGATCGGCGAGGAAGATGTAATCGGTGGTGCCGTGGCTGGAGGGCAGGCGCACCACCCGCGGCAGCGCCCGCGGCACCGTCACCACTCCCATGTAGGCGGCCGCCGAGCGCCGCCGCCGCTTCAGCAGCAACGCCAGGCACAAGGCCTTGTTGATCACCCGCGGGAAAGGATGCGCCGGGTCCACCGTGACCGGGGTGAGCAGGGGGTCGAGCTCTTTGTCGCAGTACTCCTGGACGAAGGTGCGGTTGGCGGCGTCCAGTTCGTCCAGCCCCAGCACCCGGATGCCCTGCTCGGCCAGCGCCGGACGCAGCCGCTGGTTCCAGCAGCGGTACTGCGCTTCCACAAAGTCGTGGGTCTCGCGCGCCAGCGAGTCGCGCTCTTCCGTGGGGGTCAGCCCATCCATCCCCGGCTCGGTGTAGGCGTCTTCGATCTGCTGCAGCAGGCCCGCGATGCGCACCTCGAAGAACTCGTCGAGGTTGCTGGCGGTGATGGCCAGGAACTTCACCCGTTCCAGCAGGGGATTCCCCTCGGCCTCGGCCTCCTCCAGCACCCGCCGGTTGAAGGCCATCCACGACAGTTCACGGTTCAGGTAGCAGGCCGGGTTTTCCAGCGAGATACGCGCCATAGAAGTGCGGCAGTATTGGGGAAGCGGTGTCCTGGTCGGGAACCGGGCTAGCAGGTCGCCCTGACGCTCCCCAAGGATACTACGTCGGACGGCCCTGCGGGGGCAGGCGGAATTCCCCCTGCTACCTATTCCAGACCTTCCAGTCGTCGCGCAGGGCAGCGGCCATCTTGGCCGCCGCCTTGCCCAGCCATTTTCCTGGACGCTTGTCTAAATCCTTCTTTATCTTGCGGATAGCATTCTCGCTGCCCCAATGGGCGTTGGCCGCCTCGAAGCCCATGGAGTGCAGCAGGTGGAGGTCGTGGCGTTTCCTGGGCAGCGTGGCCAGCTTCATCCCGAGGGCCCCGACGGCCGCACCTTCAGCACTTCCTTCCAAGTGACGCTGCCCGCATCGAGGCCATATTGGGAAGCGGCAAAACCGGTGGCAAAGCGCTTGGCGGCCTCCAGCGTGGGCTCTTCGTGGTCGGTGAGCGTGGCTTTCTTCTTCGCGGAATCGAAGACCGTGACTTGCCAGCGCTGCGCCAGGTTGCAGGTGAGGGAGAGGACCAGGTCCGGCCCCGTGGTCATGGCCAGCACGCAGTCGCCGGTTCGGTATTCTCGCGCCATCGCCTTCTCCGGGGAAGAGATTCTGGCCTGTGCCGCGATACTTGGCAAGAGGTAGCTGGTAGCTGGTAGCCAGTAGCTAAGGGGAGCAGGGCCAACGACCAACCACTAACGACCAACGACTGTCCTCAGTCCGCCGCTTCCGCCTGCAGCGCCGGCGCCGGCCCGCGCCGCCTCGCCCACGCCCACAGCGCCACGCGCGCACCCAGCAGCACTCCCAACACCACCAGATACCGCACCGGCACAGTGATGTCCTTCTTCACCAGCCAGTAGAAGTGGATGGCGCCCGCGCTCGCGCTCAAATAGATCAGCCGGTGCAGCCATTGCCAGCGTGCCCCGCCCAGCCTGCGGATGGCCCACGCGGTCGAGGTCAGCGCCAGCGGCAGCATCAGCAACCACGCGGTGAAGCCGGCGGTGATGAAGGGCCGCTTGTAGACGTCCTTCAGCATGCTGTGCACGTCGAAGAACTGGTCCAGCCAGACGTAGGTGGTCAGGTGCAGGCAGCCATAGAAGAAGGTGAAGAGCCCCACCAGCCGGCGGAAGCGGATGAGCCACGCCTGCCCGCTCAGCCGCCGCAGCGGCGTGATGCTGAGCGTGATCATCAGGAAGGTCAGCGTCCACAGCCCGGTGGAGAGGGTGATCACCGAGATGGGATTGGCGCCCAGCCGGTCGGTCAGCCCCTTCCACGCCAGCAGGCCCAGCGGCGTGAGGCACGCCAGCCACACCGCCACCTTCAGCGCGACGATCCGCCGGTTGCTCATCAGAAGTTCTTCTGCAGGTCCATGCCGCTATAGAGCGAGGCCACCTGGTCGTAGCCGTTGAACATCAGGGTCTTGCGCTTGAAGAACTCCCCGATGCGCCGCTCCGTGGCCTGGCTCCAGCGCGGGTGGTCCTTGTGGGGATTCACGTTGGAGTAGAAGCCGTACTCCTGGGGAATGGCGACGTTCCAGGCGCAGGGCGGTTGCTTCTCCACCA
>DATIWW010000371.1:0-2475 GCA_035519175.1 Terriglobales bacterium | reverse complement strand
CCTTCCCCTGGACCCGGTGGTCGCCGCTTACGTGTGGAGCGACCGCGCCCACTTCTGGCTCTATCCCCTCACCGCCTCGCTGGGCTCGGCGCTGGGCAGCCTGATCATCTACTACATCGGCCGCAAGGGGGGCGAGGTGGCGCTGCGCAAGCGCATCTCCCACGAGCGCATGGAGGCGCTGCGCAACCGCTTCGAGAAGCAGGAGTTCTTCGCGCTCATGATCCCGGCCATGGCGCCTCCGCCCTTCCCCTTCAAGCTGTTCGTGCTCTCCGCCGGGGTCTTCGACATGAAGCTGCGCGACTTCCTGGCCGCCATCTTCCTGGGACGCATGGTGCGCTTTGGGGTCCTCTCCCTGCTGGTGCTGGAGTTCGGGCCTTCCATCGTGGAAACGGTCAAGGAGCTCTTCCGTGAGCACCGCGAACTGACGCTGGTGTCCCTCGCCGTGTTCCTGCTGGTGTGCCTGCTGATCTACCGGCTGATGCGCCGGCCGGTGCGCGAGATGGTGCACGAGGCCGCCCCCGCCGACCCACCCAAATGAGAACGCCCTGCCGCAGCAGGGCGCTCGCGGAACTCCAGTTGAGGCTAGCGGACCACCGGCAGCTTGGCCTCGGCGGGCTGGCGTGCTGCCACCAGCGCCCCGATCCCGAAGAACGCCGCGGTGAACAGCAGGTCGCCGAGCACCCCGTTGCGGAAGAAGGGCAGCGCCAGCAGGTAGCAGGTCCCCAGCCCGGCCAGCGTCTTCGGATACATGTTCCACACCAGCCACACGGCGAAGTTGCTGACCAGGAAGAACGAGACCGAGCCCGCCAGCGAGGCCCCGGCGATGCGCGCCCAGCTCGCCTTCTGCTTCAGCAGGCCGCCCAGCAGGATCATGCCCGCGTACCACGCCCACACCACCAGTTGGTCGTAGGTAAAGGGATAGCGGTAGACCGCGCGGGTGAGGTAGACGTCGGCCGCCATCATGAGCAGCAGCGGCGCCCACATCCACTTGCGCGGCATGCGCGCCCCGAAATACAGCAGCGACGCCGTCAGGGGCGTGAACCCCAGGGTCTGGGGCAGGAAGCGGAAGGCGATGGCCACCACCACGAAGACGTATGCCAGCATGCTCACCTCATCCCCACGCCGCGGCGCGGGTGCAACTGGGATTCTCCCGCCGCGCTGCGGCTTCCGTCAAGCGGCTCAGCGGCCCCCCCGCTCTTCCTGCTCCTCTTGCCGGGTGCGCCAGCCGAAGTGCTGTGAGACCACGTTGAGCTTGTCGTCCAGTTCCACGGAGGCGCCCAGCGGCCGGGCGGCGTTCTCCGGGTAGGTGTAGCGCAGGTCGTAGAAGCGCACTGCGTAGCCCAGCAGCACGTCGTTCGGGCCGGTGACGGGCTCCACCTCGGTCATGGGATACTGCGCCCAGTCCAGGTACACGCGGCCCAGGTAGGACTGCTTGGCCGCCTCCAGGGCCGGCGTCTCCTCGGGCTTGTAGCGCACCACCGCGCGCCCGTCGGGGTCCACCTCCCCGGTCAGCGAGTTCACATGCATGGTCTCGAAGAAGGTGTCGGTCTCCGCCACTCCCATCCACAGGAAGGGATTGGCGGAGTAGGGATAGGCCGAGACCCGGCGCGCCTCCTCGCCCTGGTAGAGCACCGACTCCATGGCCGCCACCGCCCGCCGGTGCTCGAAGTCGCGCAGCCCCCAGATGGCGACCAGGCACACCAGCGCGAAGATGGCCCCGCCGCGCCCGCGATAGCGCGGACGCCGCGCCCCGATCTCCTCGTTGATCAGCCCGAACATCCACGGTCCCACCAGCCCCAGGATCAGCACCGCCAGGATCCACGGGTCGACGATGCTGACGATGTCCCACGAATACCATTTGTAGGAGATGGGATCGAAGGGCCGCACCCCGTAGCTGTTGGTGGAGTCCAGCAGGATGTGCACCAGCGCTCCCAGGCAGGCGTAGAGGTAGAGCAGCCCCCAGCGCGGCGGAGGAAGCTGCGTCCCCGGCTCATCCCCAGGCGGACAGGCGGCACAGCCCGCCGGCGCCTCCCCACGATGGCTCCAGCGATACGCGCCGTAGACGAAGGCCAGCACCAGCGCCGCCACCAGGGGCGCGCCCAGAAAGGTGTGGGTGAAGCCGCGGTGGTGGGCGAAGCCGCGGATGCGGTTACCGATGCCCAGGAAGACGTCGAGGTCGGCGGCCTCGGTGGCCAGCACCAGGGTCAGGGTGGCCAGCGGGGTCTTGCGGTTCAGCCCCGCGCGGCTCAGGCAGGCGCCGGTCAGAAAGTGAGTGATGGGTTCCACGGGTGCGTCGGGTACCGCAAGCAAATCGTACCTGAAATCCCGCTCGCCTGCCTCATCGCTTGGGATGGGCGGGATACAGCAGGTTGAGGGCGGCGGGAACCATGCTGAGGCGCAGCGGCAGCCGCCCCAGCACCTCGCCGTCGGCCTCGGTGTAGATGGCGCAGGGCGGCCGCTGGGGCCAGGCCGCGC
>DATIWW010000370.1:0-13460 GCA_035519175.1 Terriglobales bacterium | reverse complement strand
TGGGCAGGTCGCTGACCGGCAGGGTGCGGTAGGCGACGATGCCGAAGATGAGGATGGCCGCCATGACCAGGGTGGTCATGACCGGACGCCGGATGAAGAGTTCGGCGATGTTCATGAGCCCGCTCCTGGGAGGGCCGGCCCCTCGTTGCTGACGGCGCGGGAGTTGTTCTTGATCTCCACCTTGGCGCCGGGGACCAGGCGCAACTGGCCGTCGGTGACCACACGCTCCCCGGCGTGCAGGCCGGCCTCGATGATGCTCTGGTTGTCCACGGAACGGCCCACGGTGACCGGGCGCGACTCCACCGTCAGATCGGGCTTGATGACGAAGACGAACTGGCCCTGCTGGCCGTTCTGCACCGCCTGGCTGGGCACCACGATGGCGTTGGGCTGGGTAGCCAAGGTGAGCACCGAGTCCACGAACTGCCCCGGCCATAGGCGGCGGTCCTGGTTGGCGAAGGTGCCCTTCAGCTTGATGGTGCCGGTGGCGGTGTCCACGGTGTTGTCCACGAAACTCAGCACGCCTTCCGCCGGCTGGGGATCGTTGGGGATGTGGGCTTGCACCTTGAGCTTGCCCTGCGCCATGTACTTCTTCACCTCGGGCAGGTTCTGCTCGGGGATGGAGAAGGTCACATAGATGGGCGTGATCTGGTTGATGTTCACCATGATGGGCGTGTCATTGGCCTTGACCAAGTTGCCCTGGTGGATCATGAGGTTGCCGGTGCGGCCGCTGATGGGGGAGTAGATGGAGCAGTAGCTGAGGTCCACCTTGGCCTTCTCGACGGCGGCCTGGTCGGCCTGGACCACCGCCTTGGCGGTCTCGGCGGCGGTGCGATAGCTGTCGGCCTGGTCGCGCGAGACCACGCCCTGCTGCACCAGGTGGGTGTAGCGCTCGGACTGGGTGACGGCGTTGGCGGCCTGGGCGGTGTCGCGGGCCAGGTTGGCCTCCGCCTGGTTGAGGGCGGCCTCGAAGGGGCGGCGGTCGATGGTGAAGATGAGTTCGCCCTTCTTGACGTCCTGGCCCTCGGTGAAGTGGACGGCGGTGATCTCGCCGGTGACGTTGGAGCGCACGGCGACGGTGGAATAGGCCTCCACCGTGCCGATGGCCTTCACCTGCAGAGGGACGTCCTTCTGGGCGACGGTGGTGGCCATGACCGGAATGGCCTCGCGGACCGCGGCCGGCTGCTTGCCGCCACAGCCCGCCAGCAGCAGGGCGGCGGCGGCCGCCAGCGCGGCCGCGCCCGCCCATCCGCCATGGTTCACGAAGCAGTGCTTCTCTGCCATCACGCTTGCTTACCTTCCTTTGCGCCGGGATGGGGCCGAAAGAAACGGCAGGGGGGCGCGGCTGCCGCCGTTCCGCCGCGCCCTGCTCTTCAGGCGGCGGGGGTCGCGGCTGAGCATGCCCTCCAGCCAGATGTCGGTGAGCGTGGCGCTCACTTTCCCAGGCTCGAAGCTCTGGTAGCGCTTGCCGCCGAACAGCTCCTGGATGAGGAAATGGTAGACCACCATGCCCAGGAAGCCGCGGGCGGCCAGCGGCGGGTCCACGCGGCGGAAGACGCCGGCGCGGATGCGCCCGCGGATGTACTGCTCCAGGGCCTCGTAACGCTCGGCGATATAAGTGCGGAAGAAGCGGTGGGAGAGGCGGTGGTTCTCCAAGGCGCTGAAGAACAGCAGGCGGCTCATGCCGGGGTCGGCCCAGTTGCGGCGCAGGATGTCCTCGGCGATGCCGGCGAGCAGGGCGCGGTCGTCCCCGCCTTCCCGCAACTGGTGCTCCAGGCGCTTGCGGCGGCCGCTCACCCGGCACTTGTCCTCGATGACCGACCAGTAGAGGTCGTCCTTGCGAGGAAAGTGGCGGAAGACGATGGCCTCGTTGACCCCGGCCCGGTCGGCGATCTGGCGCGTGGTGGTTCCGTTGAAGCCCTGGCGGGCGAACAGCTCCATGGCCACCTGCATGATCTGCTGGCGGCGGTCCTGGGCGGAGAAGCGAGGGGCGGTCGCGGGCATGGTAAGTAATCACTTACTTTAGCCAACTCCGGCGGGGAAATGCAACCGCGCGGGGACGGGTCGCGCCGGCATTTTTGCCTCCCGTATAATCGGGGACTTGCCGCCGGAGAACCCATCCCGCGAGGACGCCGCCGGCCCCTCCCGCCGCCACCGCTTCTTCCTCGTCGCCCTGTTCCTGTGCTGGCTGTTGATCTACGTGCCCGGGCTGTCGCGGCGGGCGCTGCTCGATGACGCCGACTCGGTGCACGCCGAGGCCGCCAGGGAGATGCTGCTGCGCGGCGACTGGGTGACGCTCTACGCCGACGGCATCCGCTACCTGGAGAAGGCGCCGCTAATGTACTGGGGCATCGCCACCAGCTTCCGGCTCTTCGGAGTGGCGGAGTGGACGGCGCGCCTGCCCCTGGTGCTGGGCGTGCTGGCCCTGTTGCTGGGCACCTACTCGCTGGGGCGGCGGGTGTACGGCGAGCGCGGCGGCTTCTATTCCGCGCTCATCCTGGCCACCGGCTTCGGCCCCTACCTGTTCACCCGCTTCCTGATCCCCGACATCCTGGTGGGCCTGTGGCTGCTGCTGGGGCTGGACTTCTTCCTGCAGACGCTGGCGGAGGAGCGGCCGTCGCGCGCTGCCTGCTGGGGCTTCGCCGCTGCCGCCGCCCTGAACGTGCTGACCAAGGGCCTGATCGGGATCGTGTTCCCGGTGGCCATCGCGGGACTGTACCTCATCCTGACCGGCAACGTGCGCCACCTGCGCAGGATGAGGGTGCTCTCCAGCACGCTGGTGCTGCTGGCGATCGCGGCGCCCTGGCACGTGCTGGCGGCGTTGCGCAATCCCGCGCAGGGAGCGGTGAAGGGCTTCCTGTGGTTCTACTTCGTCAACGAGCACTTCCTGCGCTACCTGAATAAGCGCGTGCCCCACGACTACGGCACCGTCCCCTTGCTCCTGTTCTGGGGACTGATGCTGGTGTGGCTGCTGCCCTGGAGCGCCTTCCTGGTGCAGGGACTGGGGCAGGTGCCGCGGCGCTGGCGGGCATGGCGGGGCATGCTGGAAGCGCGCGCCCGCGCCAACCTGCTGTTCGCGCTGTGGGCGGGATTCATCCTGCTGTTCTTCAGCTTCTCGACCCGGCAGGAATACTACGTGGTACCGGCTCTGCCGGGACTGGCGCTGCTGATCGGCGGCTGGCTGGGACGGGAGGCGGAGGAGGAAGCGCTGCGGCGCAGCGGGCGCTGGTCGGCGACGGTGCTGCTGGGAGTGGGGGTGGGCGTGTTCGTGGCCACGGCCGCGCTGCTGGCCTCGTCGCGGCCCGCCCCGCCGGGCGTGGACATCGCCGAACTGCTCAGCAAGCATCCCGAGGAGTACGCGCTCTCGCTGGGACACATGCTCGACCTGACGCCGCAGGCGCTGGGCGCCTTCCGCGTGCCCCTGCTGGGGACGGGGATCGCCTTCCTGCTGGGCACGGGGCTGGCCTGGTGGTTGCGGCGGCGGGGCGCGCCCGGAAAGAGCAACTTGGCGCTGGCCGCCATGATGGTGGTCGTCCTGGCCTGCGCCCACCAGGGGCTGGTGATCTTCGAGCCCGTGCTCTCCTCCAAGAAGCTGGCGCAGGCCATCGAGCAGCGCTGGCGGCCGGGCGAGATGATCGTGATCAACGGCGACTACGAGGACGGCTCCACGTTGAACTTCTACACCGGCGTCCCGGTGCACATGCTGAACCACCGCGAGGCCGACCTGTGGTACGGGTCGCAGTTCCCGGACGCGCCCCGGGTCTTCGAGGACGATGCCTCGTTCCTGCGGCTGTGGAGCAGCTCCACGCGGGTGTACCTGTTCACGGCCGAGGATGAAACCCCCAAGCTGCTGCGGGAGGGCGGCGCGCCCGTCTACGAGGTGGCGCGCGGCGGAGGCAAGCTCATCCTGAGCAACCGGCCCGATTAGGGGGCGGGGGTAGCGGCGTCGGCGGCGGGAACGGCCTCGGCGAGGGGGCGGAGCTTGCCCTTCTCCAGGAGGAACAGGTCGCCGCGCCAGTGCACGGTGTGGCCGGCGTAGCTGGCCAGCCAGACGCCCAGGGCGAGCACATCGCGCAGCGGGACCAGAGCGAGGCAGCCGAGCCAGCGGCGGTCCTCCAGGACCAGGCGGCTGACGGCGAAGGCCACGCCCAAGCGCAGCGCCACGGCCAGCGCCAGCACGCCCCAGCTCCAGAGAGCGCCACGGGCGGCCAGCACCGCCAGCGCCGCCCAGGGCACGGCGAAGGTGAGGAGCAGGCCGGCGTAGCCCCAGGGGCGGGAGTCGCGGGTGCTGCGCGCCCAGCGCAATTGGTGGTGGAGGAAGGCGGAGAAGGAGTAGTCGGGCAGATAGTTCTCTACCACGACTTCGGAGAGGTGGACCTCGAAGCCGGCGGCGGCGATGCGCTGCCCGAGTTCGAAGTCGTCGGCCAGGTAATCGAGCAAGGGTTCCAGGCCGCCGATGGCCTCCAGGGCCTGGCGGCGGAAGGCGAGGGTGGAGCCCAGGGCAAAATGAATGCCGCCCTCCACCTGGCGCGCCGCCAGCACCCCGGCAAAGAACTCGGTGTTGATGCCCACAGCTTCCAGCGCGGAGCCCAAGGTGCGTCCGGCGATGCCGCGGTAGAGGCAGGTGACCATGCCCACGCGCGGGTCGGCGAAGCCGGCCATGACCCGGCGCAGGTAGTCACGGGGCACGCGGATGTCGCTGTCGTTCACCAGCAGGCAGGGGTGGGAGGCGTGGCCGAGCATCTGGATGAGGGTGGCGACCTTCTGGTTGGCGCCCAGGGTGGCGGGACAGATCACCAGGCGGATGGCGCGCTGGGGAAACTCCTCGATCAGCCGCCGCACCAGGGGGACGGCGGGATCGTCCTCGTCCCGCACCCCGAAGATGATCTCGTACTGGGGATAGTCCTGCAGGCAGTGGCTGCGGAAGCTCTCATAGGCCTCGGGATCGGTGCCGCGCAGAGGCTTGAGGATGGAGACTCCGGGGGTGAAGTCCGCGGGCGCCTGCCGCGGGCGGCGCAGAAAGGCCTGCGCGCCCAGCAGACACAGCAAGTAGTAACCCAGTCCGCAGAGCGTGCCCAGCAATGCGACGTATTCCAGCAACCAATGGCCCATAGGCTAAAGGAAGAGAGTTCCGTATATCTTCGCACCCGGAGGGGCTGACTCACAACCGCAAATCCCGCCAAGGTCCCATTCGGGATAAGGGCTCAGACGCTCAGGATACGCCTGAGGTTGGCCGCCGGTCTACTCGTAGCGCAGGGCCTCGATGGGGTCGAGGTTGGCGGCCTTCCAGGCGGGATAGATGCCGAAGACCAGACCCACGGCGGCGGAGATGCTGAAGGCCAGCACGATCCAGAAGAGGGAGACGTAGACGGGGAGCGCGGACCAGGCCAGTTGCACCGCGGAGATGGCGCCGATGCCCAGCAGGATGCCCAGGCAGCCGCCCAGGGCGGTGAGGGTAACGGCCTCCAGGGTGAACTGCAGCAGCACGTCGCGCTTGCGGGCGCCGATGGCCTTGCGCACCCCGATCTCGCGGGTGCGCTCGGTCACCGAGACCAGCATGATGTTCATCACCCCTACGCCGCCCACGATCAGACCCACGCTGGAAACCGCGAACATGAAGATGAAGAGCCCGCCGGTGATCTGGTCCCAGAACTCGGAGAGCGAGTCCTGGGTCATGATGGCGAAGTTGTCGGGCTGGGCGGGGGTGAGCTTGCGGCGGCGGCGCAGCACCTCGCGCATCTCGTCCATGACCGCGGGCATGGCGGCGTGGGAGACGGCCTTGACGCTGATGAGGTGGTCCTTGAGCTCGGGGTGGAGCTTGCGCAGGGTGCCCAGGGGGAAGTAGGCGATGTTGTCCTCGGGGTTCTTGCCGCCGCCGATGACGGACTTGCGCTGGTCGGCGACCCCGATCACGGTGAACAATTCCCCCTCGATGTTGATCTGCTTGCCCACGGCCTGCTGGCGGCCGAAGAGGGTCTCGGCGGTATCGTAGCCGAGCACCACCACGGGGTCGCGGTGCTGGTCCTCGAATTCGGTCCACATGCGGCCGGCGTTCATGTGGATGTCGTAAACGTCGCGGACGCCGGCGGTGTCGCCCTCCAGGATGACGTTGGAGGCCTTGCGCCCCTGGTAGCTGAGGGAGTAGGTGCCCACTCCGAAGACGGGGTTGAAGTAGCGCACCCCGCTGGTGACGGAGTCCACGCCGGGCAGGCCGGCGAGGGCGTCGCCATCCTCGCGGGTGAGTTCCCTGCGGGTGCGCATCTCCTCGCTGGGGCGGGTGAAGGTGAAGAAGTCGAAGCGGTAGGCCCAGATGATGTTGGAGCCGAACTCGGTGACGGAGGCGTTGATGTTGCGGCGCAGCCCGCTCACCACCGAAGAGATCATGATGACCACCGCCACTCCGATGACGATGCCCAGCACGGTCAGGCCGGAGCGCATCTTGTTGGAGCGGATGGTGTCGAGGGCCAGCCGCACCGCTTCTCCGTAATCGCGCCGGCGCAGCATGGCTAGAGTTCGAACCTCAGGGCGACGATGGGATCGAGGTCGGCGGCGCGCCGCGCCGGGTACACGCCGAAGAAGACGCCCACGCTGGTGGAGACGATCACGCCCGCCAGCACCGCCCACAGGGCGATGGCGGAGGGCATGCCGATGAGCAGGGTGACGGTCTTGGCCACCAGGATGCCAAGAAGGATGCCGATCAAGCCGCCCACCAGGGCCATGGTGCTGGACTCGATGAGGAACTGCGCCATGACGTCGCGGCGGCGCGCCCCCAGCGCCTTGCGGATGCCGATCTCGCGGGTGCGCTCGGTCACCGAGACCAGCATGATGTTCATGATCACGATGCCGCCGATGATCAGCGAGATGGAGGCCAGGGCGATGGTCACGGCGAAAAAGTTCTCGCTGATGGAGGCCCACAGGCTGAGAAAACTCTGGTTGGTCTCGATCTCGAAGGAGTCGGGCTTGCCGGGGAGGTCGTGGCGGCGTCCGCGCAGGATGACGCGCACCTCGTCCAGTGCGCGGTCCAGCCCCGCACCCACCCCATAGGCCTTGCCCCAGATGCGCATGGGGGTGTGGGCGCCGTACTGGCGCTGCCAGGTGGTGATGGGCATCATGACCCAGTTGTCGCGGCTCTGGCCCAGGGTCTTGCCCTGCTTCTTGGCCACCCCGACCACGGTGTAGGCGTTGCCGTCCACCCGGAGCTCCTTGCCGATGGGGTCGGTGCCCGCCATCAGGTTCTCCACGATGTCGTTGCCGATGACCACCACACGGGTGGCGGTGTTCATGTCGCTCTCGGTGATGCCGCGACCCTCCACCAGTTCCAGGTCGTAGATGCGTCCCATGGAGGGCGTCCAGCCGCGCACCCCGGTGTCGGAGGAGGACTGCTGGCCGTACTTGACGTGGCCGTCGGAAGTGTTGGTGGAGGCGCCCACGATCAAGCAGCTCTTGCAGGTGTCGCGCAGGACCTGGTAGTCCTCCAGGGTCAGGTCCTTGCGCTTCTGGGTCTCCAGGAAGGTCTCGATGTCGGTGATGACGTTGGGGGTCTTGTTGACGATGAAGACGTCGGCGCCCAGGTTGAAGATCTTCTCCGCCACGTAGCGGTTGATGCCGTTGACGAAGGTGACCACGGCGATGACCGCCGCTACGCCGATCACCACCCCCAGCAGGGTGAGCACCGAGCGCAGCTTGTTCGCCCACAGCGACTGCAGGGCGATGCGGATGGCTTCCAGGACGTTCATGGGCGAGGATTCAGTCTAGCAGTTCCCTGCCAGGGCCGGGCCCTGGGATCAACTACGGCGGGCGCGCGAGAAAGGACGCATCCTTTATAATGAGGCTGTAGCAGCCGGAACGGGCAGTCGCTCCCGTCCCGCGAACGCCGGGTTCGCCCGGGCTGCGCGGGAGCGGGGGAGGAAAGTCCGAACTCCGCAGGGCAGTGTGCCGGATAACGTCCGGGAGGGCGGCTTCAAGGTCGCTCGACGGAAAGTGCCACAGAAAACATACCGCCACGGCCGCGAGGCCGGGGTAAGGGTGAAAAGGTGCGGTAAGAGCGCACCGCCCGTCCCAGCAATGGGCGGGGCAGGGCAAACCCCACACGGAGCAAGACCAAATAGGGGAGGAGTTCCGCAGCCATGCGGGACCCGTGCCGGCCCGGCGCGGCAGAACTCCCGGGTAGGTCGCTGGAGCCCGCCAGTGATGGCGGGCCAAGAGGAATGACTGCCTCCCGGTTTCGGCCGGGAACAGAATTCGGCTTACAGTTCCGGTTGCACTGAGCGCCCTTCCTTCGGGTAATCCCCGGGGGAAGGGCTTCAATTCCTGAATTCCTGGCGGACATCTGCCGTCCCTGCGGGACTCGGTTCAATCAACCACGCCTGCCCGGCACTCACCGTGCCGGGCTGGGTTCTTGCGCCCGCAAAGCGGGCTCCTTCACGCGGCGGCGGCGCGGGACTTGGCCTGGCGGCCTACCTCTTCGTAGACCTGCAGGATGCGGCGGGCGGAGAGCTCCCAGGAATAGCGCTCGGCCTGCTCGTAGCCGCGTTGCTTGAGGCGCTCGCGCAGTTCCTGGTCGAGGAGGACGCGCTGCAGGGCGTTGCGGATCTCGAAGACGTTCTCCGGATTGACCAGGACGGCGGCGCTGCCCACCACCTCAGGCAATGAGGAGGAGTTGGAGGTCACCACCGGAGTGCCGTGGGCCATGGCCTCCAGGGGGGGCAGCCCGAAGCCCTCGTAGAGCGAGGGGAAGACGAAGATCTTGGCGGCGTCGTAGAAGATGCGCAGCACCTCGATGGGGACGAAGCCCAGGAAGCGCACGTCGTTCTGCACCCCGCTGCGGATGACGGTGCGGCGCAGGTCGGGGTGCTGCGAGAGTTCGTCGCCGATGATGATGAGCTTCAGGTCCTCGAACTTCCCGTCCTTCTGGAGTTCGCCCTTGAGCGCGGAGAAGGCCTCGATGATGCGCACGATGTTCTTGTGCGGCTTGATGTTGCCGGCGTAGAGCAGGAAGGGATGCTGCACCTGGTAGCGCTCGGCGATGAAGCGGCGGTCGGCGTCGCTGGCGTGGCCGCGCTGGAAGCGCTCGTCGATGGCGTTGTAGACCACCTCGACCTGCTCCGCGGGCAGCCGGAAGTAGCGCTCGATCTCGCCCTTGGTGAAGTGGGAGACGGCGAGCACGCGCCCGGCGCGGCGCAGCAGGCGGCGGGTGAGGCGGAAGTTGAGGGCGCGGCGCCAGGCGGAGCCGCTCTGCCAGGCCACCATGTAGGCCAGCAGGTCGTGCACCGTCACCACGTAGCGGCAGGGAAAGCGCTGCGGCAGGCCCGCCAGGTGGGGCACGTGCACCAGGTCGCAGCCCACGCGCTTGAGCGCCGCGGAAAACTCCCACAGGTTACGGGGAGAGCTTTCGGGCAGGTCATAGGGCAGATGCGAGAAGCTGTCGGGCAGGCTGCCCAGGGCGCGGAAGTGCGCCTCCTGGCCGAGCAGCAGGTACTGGTTGGTGGCATCCAAAGTCGCCAGGGCGCGCACCACGTTGCGGATGTAGGTGCCGACACCGAAGTCGGCGATGCGCCGGATGTCGAAGGCGATTCGCAAGGCAGTTCCCGGTTCCCAGTCTAAACCGCAGGGTCCCGCACTCGGTACTCGCTACTCGCTACTGTCAGGCCCGGGCTTCCACCGCGGCGCGGGCGCGGCGCTCGGCATAGAGGGGGAAGCTCTCGCACAGCCCCAGCACCTGCTTGCGGATGCGGGCCAGGGCGGGGGCATCCGAGCGGTTGTTGAGCGCCTCTGCGATCCAGTGGCCGATCTGGCGCATCTCCGCCTCCTTCATGCCGCGGGTGGTGAGGGCGGGAGTGCCGATGCGGATGCCGCTGGGCTTGAGCGGGGGGTTGGTGTCGAAGGGGATGGCGTTCTTGTTGACGGTGATGCCGGCTTCGCCCAGCGCCTTCTCCGCCTCGTTGCCCAGCATGCCGCGGCTGTAGACGTCGACCAGCATGAGGTGGGTGTCGGTGCCGCCGGAGATCACGCGGAAGCCCTCGGCGGCCAGGGTCTCGGCCAGCACCTTGGCGTTGGCCACCACCTGGCGGGCATACTCCTTGAACTCCGGCTGCATGGCCTCGTGGAAGCAGACCGCCTTGGCGGCCACGATGTGCACCAGCGGCCCGCCCTGCTGCCCGGGAAAGACGGTCTTGTCGATGGCGGCGGCGTACTCCTGCCTGGAGAGGATCATGCCGGCGCGCGGCCCGCGCAGCGTCTTGTGGGTGGTGGAGGTCACGATCTGGGCGTGGGGCACGGGCGAGGGATGCACGCCCCCGGCCACCAGCCCGGCAAAGTGGGCCATGTCCACCAGGTAGAGGGCGCCGGCCTTGTCGGCGATCTGGCGCATGCGCGCGAAGTCGATGATGCGGGGATAGGCAGAACCGCCGCCGATGATGAGCTTAGGGCGCTCCGCGAGCGCCAGCTTCTCCAATTCGTCGTAGTCGATGGTCTCGGTGTCCTTGTTCACGCCGTAGGGCACCACGCGGTAGGTCTTGCCGGAGAAGTTCAGATGATGGCCGTGGGTGAGGTGGCCGCCGTGGGCGAGGTTGAGCCCGAGGATGGTGTCGCCGGGCTGGATGACGGCGGCGTAGGCGGCCATGTTGGCCTGGGAGCCGGCGTGGGGCTGGACGTTGGCGTGTTCGGCGCCGAAGAGCTGCTTGGCGCGGTCGCGGGCCAGGTTCTCGACCACGTCGGTGAATTCGCAGCCGCCGTAGTAGCGCTTGCCGGGATAGCCCTCGGCGTACTTGTTGGTGAAGACCGAGCCCATGGCCTCGAGCACGGCCTCGCTGACGAAGTTCTCCGAGGCGATCAGCTCCAGGCCCTCGTGCTGGCGGCGCTCCTCGCCGGCGATGGCGGCGGCCACCTGGGGATCTACTTCCGAAAGCGGGCGGGACATGCGCTGGTTGTTCATGGCGTCCTTCTTCCTGGTCAGTCGTTGGCGGCGCGGGCCTCTTGGCGCTCGATCTCGGCGATCTTGTCCACGCGGCGCTGGTGGCGTCCGCCGGCGAACGAGGCCTTGAGCCAGGCGTCCACGATGGAGAACGCCTTCGGCTCGTCGAGCAGGCGCGCGCCCAGGGCCAGCACGTTGGCGTCGTTGTGCTCGCGGCTCAACTGCGCTTCCTGCTCGCTGGTGACGTTGGCGGCGCGGACGCCCGGAACCTTGTTGGCGGCCATGGCCATCCCGATCCCGCTTCCGCAGACCAGGATGCCGAGGTCGGCCTGGCGGTGGGCCACCTCTTCGCCCACCTTGCGGGCGTAGTCGGGATAGTCCACGGAGTCGGTGGAGTGGGTGCCCTGGTCGTCCACGCTGATGCCTTGGGCGGCCAGGCGCTGGCGGATCTTCTCCTTCAGTTCGAAGCCGGCGTGGTCGGCGCCGAGGGCGATCTTCATGGCAGGCCCATTCTACCGCCTTCCCGGCAGGGCCGGAACCGCGGCGAAGCGGTTGCTCACTGCCAGCGGTGATGGCGGTCACGGCAGGGCGGGCAGGCCGGGGGGCAACCTGAAGCATCGGAACCTTACTCCCCGTGCGCGCCGTCTCGCCGAGCGGCAAAGGAGATATGGCCATGAGCCGCCGCACCGCCCTGTTGCTGGTTCTTCTCGCAGTCGTCGCTTTCCTTCTGATCGTGACCCCGCGCCACCCGGCGCCTCCGGCTCAGGGTCCGGTAGCCAGCGCGCCGCGGCATGCGGCGCGCCCCATCGGCCAGCCAGTGGAGATCAAGGCGCCGCTGGGGCTGCCGCCGGTGGTGGCGCCCGCTGATAATCCGCCCACCGCCGAAACCATCGCCCTGGGCCGCCGCCTCTACTACGACCCCATCCTCTCGGCGGACAACACCGTCTCCTGCGCCTCCTGCCACGAACCAGAGCACGGCTTCGCCGACCCCGAGCCGACCTCCACCGGCGTGCAGAAGAAGCACGGCACGCGCCACTCGCCCACCGTCTTCAACACCGCCTATCTCCCGGCGCAGTTTTGGGACGGGCGTGCCCCCTCGCTGGAGAAGCAGGCGGAGGGCCCGGTGCAGAACCCGGTGGAGATGGCCAACACGCTGACGGAAGTGGAAGAGCGGCTAAACGCCGATCCCAGCTACCAGGCGGAGTTCGAGAAGGCCTTCGGCCCCGGTCCCATCACCTACGAGATGGTGGAAAAGGCCATCGCCTCGTTCGAGCGCACGGTGCTGAGCGGCAACTCGCCCTTCGACCGCTGGTACTACGGGCACGACGAGAAGGCGGTGAGCGAGTCGGTGAAGCGCGGATTCAAGGTCTTCACCGACCCCAACAAGGGCAACTGCGCCACCTGCCACACCGTGGGGGACCAGTACGCCCTGTTCACCGACGGCAAGTTCCACAACATCGGGGTGGGGGCCGACCGCCAGGGCTTCGCCGACCAGGGCCGCTGGGATGTCACCAAGAACGAGAAGGACCGTGGCCTGTTCAAGACGCCCACCCTGCGCAGCATTGTGCACACCGGACCCTACATGCACGACGGCAGTCTCAAGGACGTCAAGCAGGTGGTGGACTTTTACGTCGGCGGCGGAAACTCCAACCCCAACCTGGACAAGGAGATCCATGCTCTGGACTTCCTGACCGGGCAGGAGCGCGCCGACCTGGAGGCTTTCCTGAAGTCGCTGAGCGGGGAGGCCCCGCGCGACGTGGGCCCGCCCCCGAAGGCCAAGAAATAAACAACAGCCACGGATCAAGGCGGATCCTCACGGATCAGGAAACAAGAAAATCCATCCGTGAAGATCCGCGTGAATCCGTGGCTGGTTCTTGTCTTACGGAACCGGCGGCGGGACCGGGCCCACGCTGGCGGCAATGCGCTCGGCCACCGGGCCCAGGGTCTTGAGGTCGGCGCGGCTGGTGATGTCGATCTGGGCGGCGCAGGCGGCGGCGCCCGCGGGTCGCGCTACGTAGTAGTGCACCCCGTCCTTGCCCTTGGCGTACTGGAACCACAAGCGGTCGCCGCTGTCTTCCAGGATCTTGCCCGGCTGGTACTGCAGCTTGATGTGCTCTTTGAACTGCTCCCAATCCTTCATGGGATTGTGGTGGAGGGAGGCGGCGGCCCGGCCCTTGCCGAATTGCACCAGCGTGTCCTCGCCGGCGATGGCCTGCCAGTCCGCGGGGAGCGACCACTGGCAGAGGCCGTCCTTGTCCTGCACCGGGCGCCAGGCGGGAGCGGGACGCGGAGCGGAACGGGCGGCCTGCTGGCCGGGCGCGGCCAACGCGGCCAGCAGCAGTGCAGCCAGGAGCAAACTGCGGCGGAAGCGGAGCATGAGTTCCTTCCTGGGAGAGGTCTTTATCTTACTTGTCAACCCGCAGACAGGCTTTTCGATGCGGCGCCGGGAAGCCAGGATGCTCGGCGGGGTCCGGCGACCCCGCTCCGGGCTTGTCCTGAAGCGGCTTTCGCCTCATAATCTCCGCACCCAGGTCCCGAGGTGAAGCATGGC
>DATIWW010000369.1:0-6800 GCA_035519175.1 Terriglobales bacterium | reverse complement strand
GGCCTCGCGCACCGTCTCGCCCACTTCCAGCATGCCCCCGGGGATGGACCACTCGCCCTGGAGCGGCTCAGTCGAGCGCCGCACCACTACCACCCGCCCCCGGTCGACGATGACCGCCCCCACCCCCACCAGCGGCCGCTCCGGGTAGTCGCGCCTCATGGTGTGAAGAAGCCGCGCGGGGAGTAGTCGACGATGCGCCAGCCTTTGGGGCCGCGCTCCAGGATGAGGCGCAGGGTCGCCGAGCGGCGCTCGGGGGAAGTGACGCCGGCCTGGGCCACGCTCTCCAACTCCACCTCCGCCACCACCGTCCCGCGGCCGCCCTCGGCGGCCGTGCTCTCCAGGTGGTAGCCCATGCGGAAGGAATCGTAGGAAGCCATGCGGTTCTGGAGGCGGTCGCGCATCTCGCTCCAGCCCGCCAGGCGGCCGCGCTCGAACATGGCCATCACCTGCTCGGCATTGTGGTTCTGGAAGCCGGCGCGCAGTTCGGCCAGCGCCGCCTCGCCCACCGCGGCGGAGAACTCCGGCGCCTCGAGCGGCGAGGCCTTCCTCGCCGGCGTCGCGGCGTGCTGCGCCGCCAGCGCCGCCGCCAGCCCCACCATCATCGCCACCGGTGCGCACCACCGCACCGCAAGTCTCTTCCAGGCAGGCTTCACTTGGTCTCCATGACGTACACCCCGTCCCAGTCGGGCGCGGGCGGATGGATCATGAACCGCTTGGAGCGCTCCAGCAGGGTCTCAGAGGGGCCGTCGCCGGGATAGCTGGCCAGGATGGCCTCAAACCCGTCCGCCGCCTTGCCCCACTGCTGCGCCTTGTAGGCGGCCAGCGCCTTCTCCCAGCGCGCCAGCAGGTCGGCATAGCGCTCCCGTACCTTGAGGAAGTCCAGGAGCTGGTAGATGGCCACGGGCTGGCTCTTGCCCACCACCGTGATGCGGTCCAGTTCGCGGGTGACGTAGGCCTTCTGGATCTGCCGGTAGGTGAATTCGCTGAGCACGATGCGCACCCGGTACTTCTTGGTCAGGCCTTCCAGGCGGGAGGCCAGATTCACGTGGTCGCCCATCACCGTCCAGGCCAGGCGCCGGCTGGAGCCCATGTTGCCCACGTTGACCGGCCCGGTGTTGATGCCGATGCCGATGTTGATGGTCTTGCGCCCCTCCTCCGCCCACTTGCGGTTCAATTCGTCCAGGCGCGTGCTCATGTCCAGGGCGCAGGTGCAGGCGCGGTAGGCGTGGTCCTCCTGCGGGTAGGGCGAGCCCCAGAAAGCCATGATGGCGTCGCCGATGTACTTGTCCAGCGTGCCCCACCACTTGAAGAGGATCTCGGTCATCTCGCCCAGGTATTCGTTCAGCAGCAGCACCAGTTCGTCGGGGCTCATGTCCTCGGAGACGGTGGTGAAACTGCGGATGTCGCTGAACATGATGCTGAGTTCCTTCATCTCGCCGCCCGGACGCAGCAGTGCCTTGGGATCCTTCTCGATCATCCTGATCACGCCCGGCGAGACATAGGCGCCGAAGGAGCGCCGGATCTTGCGCTTCTCCCGCTCCTCGAAGATCATGCGGAAGCTGGTGATGGCGGCGTAGTTCACCACCAGCACCGCCACCGGCACCACGAAACTCAGCCACATCCCCCAGCGCGCGAAGGCCCAGTACACCGCCGCCCCGAAGCCCGCCAGCGCCAGCAGCAGCGAGAGCGTGGAGTACAGCGGCTTGATGCGCCCGAACAAAAAGCCCATCCCCAGCCCGAAGGCCAGCAGGAAGGCCAGGTCGATCATCTCCTCGCGGTCGCCCCGGGTGAGGAAGCCGCGTCCTCGCTCCCCGTTGTGCAAGAGGTTGTCCAGCACGTTGGCGTGGATCTCCACTCCCATGTAGTCGTGGCTCTGGTAGGGGGTGTTGCGCAGGTCGCCGATACCCAGGGCGGTCGCGCCCACCAGCACGATCTTCCCCTGGAAGGTCTTCTCCGGCACCTTGCCGTCCAGGACGTCCACCATGGAGTACTGTGGATACGTGCGGAAAGGTCCGGCGTAGTTGATGAGGGCGGTGCCGTCGTACCGCGGCCACAGGGTTTGACGGCCGTACTGCAGCCGCTCCAGCCCGCTCTCCGTCAGGTAGCCGACGATGTCCTGGTCGGGGATCTGCTGGTACTGCCGCCAGGCTTCCAGCGGCAGGGAGGGATACCACTCGAACTCCTGGTAGCGGATCAGCAGCAGGGCGCGGCGGTAGGTGCCGTCGGGATCAGGCTCTTCGGTGAAGAAGCCGTAGGAGCGCGCCGCTTCCGCCAGCAGCCTGATATTGGGCTCCACGCTCTGGGCCACGAAGCAACATGCCTTCCAGGTCTCCGCGAGGTTGAAATCCCGCCCCTGCTTGCCCTTCACCGGCTGCATCTTCGGGAAGGGCTTGCCCCATAAGATGTTGTAGTAGTCCTCGGCCGCCTTGGGGTCCACGTCGCCGGCGCGGCTGGCGTCCAGGAACAAGTGCCCCAGCACCACGTTGCCCGCCTTCTGGATGGACTGGGCGAAGATGGCGTCGTTGTCGCTGGAGCGCTGGATGGCTCGGACCCTGGCCCGCACCTCGGGGGTGAGCTCTGGCCCGCTCTCCGCCTCCAGCTTCTTCAGCGCCTCCACCGCCGAGTTCTTCTCCGGGGTGGGGAAATCGGCGTCGAAAGCGATGATGCTGGCCCCGCCCGCGCTCAGCCGGTCCACCAGCTTGGCGTAATAGTTGCGCGCGATGGGGAAGGCGCCCACCTGGCGCAGCGTCTTCTCGTCCAGCCCCACGATGGCGATGCGCGGGTCCACTGCCCGCGGGCCGCGCGCCTGGAAGCGCATGTCCAGCGAGCGCAATTCGATGTTCTGCAGGAAGGTGAAGCCGGCGCGCGAGTTCCCGCCCACGTTGACGAAGCTGAACAGCGCCAGTCCCGCCGCCGTGACCACCAGGGCCAGCAGGAACTCCACCCGCCGCAACGGCACCCGGCGCAGCATCCCGGCGAAACGCAAGGCGAATTGGCGCAGCTTCTTCATCGGGCGCAGGCCGTGGAGCGGGCTGGCAGGCCGCCGGAGATCCCAACCGGCGGAGAGTGCGGCGCCATCTTACAACGCCGCTGCCCGCGGAATCGAGACGGAAACTCCCTCCGCCGGCGTCTCGTCCCGGCGTTATAATGCAGGTGGACGAACTGGCCGGCAGCTCTTTCTCAATCTGTCCCGCCGCCAGGAGACGGACCCAGCCCGCCCTGGCTCGCCTCTCCGCCCGCAACTCCGAAGGAGGCCCCCATGTTTGCCCGCATGGTGGAATGTTCGGTGAAACCCGGAAAGCTCCACGAATTCAACCTGATCATCCGCAATGATCTGATCCTCAACCTGCGCCGGCAGCCCGGCTTCATCGATGTGGTCAACCTGGTGGCCGCCACCGAGCCCGATCACGCCGTGATCCTGAGCCTGTGGCGCCGCCAGGAGGACGCGGAGCGCTATCACCGCGAGCAGTTCTCCCAGGTCCTGAACCGCATCGATCACCTGCTCAAGGCGACCCCCGACGTGCGCACCTTCCACGTCGACGTCTCGACCGTGCACAAGGTCGCCGTGGCCGCGTGAGGAGCAGGCGCCGGCCGCCGGCGAGGTCGGTTGGGCGGACTGCTGAACGCTGAGTGCTGAGGTCTGCTGACGTCAGGGGCCGGTCGTCTGGGTTTTTCAGATCACCCGATCACCCGATGATCCGATGCCCTTCCCCCACTCCTCCCCGAACACCGTCCGCTCCATGGGAAAGCGCCCGCCGTAGGGTTTGTCCTCGCCCTTGCGCCGCCCGATGGCCAGCAGCGCCACCACCCGCACCGAGGCCGGGATCTTCAGCAAGTCCTTGACCTTGTCCTCGAAGAAGCCTTCCATGGGCGCGGTATCGTAGCCCAGCGCCTCCGCCATCCACATCATGGTGGTCCAGGCGATGGTGGCATGGCGGTTGGCCCAGACGCCCAGGTCGGGGGCGATGCCGCCGGCCGGACCTGGCGTCCCGCCCAGAAAGCTCGCGATGTTCTGGCGCGCCTGCTCCAGTCCCTCGGGCGTGCCGTAGCCGTGCTCCAGCGCCAGCTTGCTCATTTCGTGCATGTCCTGGCGCCAGCCCTGAGTATCGCCGCAGGCCACGATCACTGCTCCCGCTTCCTCCACCTTGGGCTGGCCCATGGCCGCGGCCCGCAGCTTCTTCTTCTGCTCGGGATCGCGCACCACCACGAAGCGCCAGGGCTGCAGGTTGTAGCCGCTGGGCGCCTCCAGTCCGGCCTGCAGGATCTTCTTCAGGTCCTCGTCGTGCACCGGGATGGGCTCGAAGCTGTTGGTCGCCCGCCGCTCCTTGATCACCTGGCTCAGGGACTTCTCGCCGGCTCGTTGTGCCATCGTCAGATCTCCTTTGTGACTCCCGTAGGATGCCGCGGGCGCTCGCCCGGGGACCGGAAACTGGGAACTGGTTAGGGCCGCAGTTCCTTCCCCTGCACCACCGTGCCGTAGCTCCTCCCCGCCGGGTCCACGGCGCGCGCTCCCAGGGCGGCGAAGCCCTGCAGTAGCTCCGGATACTTGGCCGCCAGCGCGTGGATCACCGCCAGGTTGTCGGCGTAGGCCTTCCCCGTGTCGGAGACGTCGGCCACCTGGTAGTCGGCCACCAGATCCAGGCCGGCGGCGGCGTCCTTCTGGTCCGGCACCGGGAACACTTGCGTGATCTTGAAGCTGCGCCCGCCCTCCGCGATCAGCTCGGCCGGCTCCTTGAGCGGCACCCCGGCAGGAGGGACCAGCTTCTGCTGCTCGTCGTCGAACTTGACCAGCTCGGCGGTGGTGAGGAAGGGGAGCGGGCGCAGCAGGTCGCGGGCCAGCCCGTAGTAGAGCCAGGCGTTCAGGGTCTGCCCCTTGGCCTGGAAGGCCCGGCCCTGCTCCCAGAACCACTTGCCGTCGTGCTCGCCCAGGCGGGTGACGGTAAGGTACAGCCCTGCCAGCTTCCACGCTCCCGTCATGGCCGGCTCCTGCTGGAGCACGAAGGCCACCGCGTCCGCGCCGTGCGGGGTGCTCGCGTCCAAGATGACCGCGGCGTAGCGCCCCGCCGGCAGGTTGTTGAGCACGAAGACGACGCTGTCGGGCGTGAGGCCCTCGGGTCCGAAGATGCCGCATAGGAACTCGGCGCGCGCCAGCGTGCCCTGGCCCTGGGCGTCGAGCAGGAAGGAGGAGCGCAGGCTGGGCTGCGCCGCCTGCAGCTCGGCCGCGTGCTCCTTCACCGCGCCCTCTATGCCGCGGAAATCGCCGGCTACGCCGGCAATGGCACTATGTTGCAGCGCGGCCGTGTTGCCCTGGGCCACGTAGGCGAAGTACTGCCGCGCCGCCTGCTCCAGCCCCTGGCGAGTGGCCGCGTCCATGTCGGATGCGGTGGAGCAGGTCTGGCTCCAGCCCGGCGCCGCCAGCAGCAGTACCAGCGCGGCCCCTGCCGCCCACGGCACCGCCCGTCCCGCGCCGCCTCTGCTCATGCCGATCACCCCACCCTTCTGGATGCCTGCGCCCGCGGGAAGGATGTTTCTCCGCGCGGCTCCCTGACCGGTGCTAGAATCTGCCCAGAGCCTGAAGCCGCGCCCGCTGTCGCGGCCGCTTACCTTCCCAATGGTACGCCTGACAAAGACCGGCCTCGCAGTGCTGCTGGCCTTTCTGTGCCTGGCGGCGCTGCCGGCCGCAGCCTCGCAGAAGCCGCGCTCCCACGCCAAGCCGGGCAAGGTCAAGGTCGAACCTGCCCCGCAACCCGCCGTCCCGCCACCGCCGCCCACGCCCCAGCAGCTTCCTCCCAGCCCGCCTCAGGTCAGCTACCGCGACGGCCTGCTCACCATCCACGCCCAGAACTCGACGTTGGCCGACATCCTGGCGGCGGTGCGCGCCCAGACCGGCGCCACCATCGAGATGCCTGCCCGGGGCGGCAGCGAGCGCGTCTTCTTTGACCAGGGACCGGGCCCGGCCCGTGACGTCCTCGCCGCCCTGCTCCAGGGCTCCGCCTTCGATTACATCCTGCTGGGCTCGCTGGAGCGCCCCGGCGACCTGCAGCGCATCCTGCTTCTGCCCAAGCCCGCCGGCCCCGACACCACCGCGGCCGCCGGCGCGCCTCCCGCCCCGGCGGTGGTGAACCCCAACCCCGACCTGGACGAGAGCAACGAGGAGGGCGTCATCGACGAGAGCTCTCCCGCGCCGGAGCCGGCCGCTCCCGAGCCCGTCCTCCCTACCCCCAGCCCGCAGCCCAAGACCCCGGAGCAGTTGCTGGAAGAACTGCGCCAGCAGCAGCAGCGGCTGCAGCAGCAACAACAGCAGCAGCAACAGCAGCAGAATCCGCCTCCCCAGCCTCCGGACTAAGAAGCTGGCTGGCGGAACCGGGGCCCTGACCGCCAGAACGGCCGCAGAATTGTCGTCCTGAACCAGCGTGAAGGGACCAAGATGGCCGAGCGCGCAGCGGAGCTCAGTCGCCCGTCTGCTCCGCCGCCCGCGCCGGCTTGGAGGCCCGCCGCGAGTGTACCCGGAAAGCCTGCAGGATGCCCCAGACGACGGCGTATCCCGCCGCGATCCCCAGGGCCAGGGAGAACAGGATGGTCAAGAAGAGCGTGATGGAAGCCGCGAGTGCGTGCACTGGGATCCCCGTGTCCTACTTCTTTTTCTCCGCATTCCAGATGCTCCGCGAGATGGCCCGCCCGCAGAAGGGGCAGAAGTTCATCAGGTAGAGGTTGGGCCGGTCCTCGGGCGAGCGCACCGCGTAATCCGAATCCACTTCGTTCAGGATGCGCCCGCTCATCTGCTGTTTGGGCTGGTTCAC
>DATIWW010000368.1:0-3134 GCA_035519175.1 Terriglobales bacterium | reverse complement strand
CGGCGGGTGCTGCCCGTGGCCCTGGTCCTCAAGCTGGCGGCCGCGGGCACCTACCTGTGGACGGTCTTCCACGTCTACGACATGGCCTCCGACATGGTCATCTATTGGAACCGCGGGGAGCTGATCGCCACCGACCTGCTGCGCTACGGTCACTGGACCACCCTGCAGCCCTTCTGGAGCAGCAACTTCATCTACATGCTCACCGGGCTGATCTTCGCCGCGACCACAGTCTCGCTGCCCACGGCCATGGTGATCTACGCGCTGGCCGCCTTCTGGGGGCAATATCTCTTCTACCGCACCTTCGTGCTGGTCTTCCCCGAGGGCGACCACAAGCTGGCGGCCCTGCTGGTGTTCTTCCTGCCCTCCATCGTGTATTGGACCTCGGCCATCAGCAAAGACGCGGCCATCCTGTTCTTCCTGGGAGTGGCGGCCTACGGCTTCGCGCGGGTGCAGCGCCGGGTGAGTCCGGGCGCCTTCCTGCTGCTGCTGGTGGGGCTGGGCGGCGTGATGCTGGTGCGGCCGCACATCGCGGCCATGCTGGGGATCGCCTTCGTCCTGCCCTACCTGGTGGGCAAGAACCTGCAGGGCGTGAGCGGGACGCTGGGGAAGATCCTGGGCGTCCCGCTGGTGCTGGGCAGCACGGTGTGGCTGGCGCGCCAGGCGCAGAGCTTCCTGAAGATGGAAACCGTCTCGCAGGCCAGCAGCATCCTGGAGAAGGTGGCGGAGGCGAACCAGACCGGGGGCTCAGCCATCGCGGTCAGCGGGTCCCTGCCCTACCGGCTGGTGAACGTGCCCTTCCTGTTCTTCCGGCCCTGGCCCTGGGAGGTGCACAGCCTGCAGTCGGTGGTGGCCGCGCTGGAGGGCCTGCTGCTGTTGTGGATCTTCGTGCGCCGGCGCCGCGATCTGTACGCCGCGGTGCGCAACTGGAGAAACAAGCCCTTCGTCCTATTCGTGCTGCTGTTCGCCTTCCAGTTCTCCGTGGTGATGAGCCTGGCCATCACCAACTTCGGACTGCTGACGCGGGAACGGGTGATGCTGTTGCCCTTCGCCATGATGCTGTTCTGCACCCGGGCGGCGCCGGCGGCCGCGCGCCAGAGCGCGGTGCCGCAGGCCGGCTGGCGTCCCGCGGCGGCGCCGGCGTCACCGCCGCTCCCCGCGTATCGGAACCACAAGGTTCCGACCCGCTGAGGCCGGCAGCCGTCCCCTGCCACGAAGAGGGTCGTTGCCTGGAGGGAGCGCAGCCGATGAAGATCGCGCAGGTGGCCACCGCCGACATCTCCATCCGCTATCTCCTGCTCGATCAGATCCAGGCGCTCGAGGAGATGGGACACGAGGTGACGGCGGTGTGCGCGCCCGGGCCGCACGCCGAGGCGGTACGCGCCCAGGGCGTCGCCGTGGAGGCGGTGCCCATGGCGCGCGAGCTCAGCCCGCTCCAGGACCTGCGCTCGCGGCGGGCGCTGGCACGCTGCTTCCGCGCGCGCGGCTTCGACGTGGTCCATACCCACACGCCCAAGGCCGGGCTGCTGGGGCCGGCAGCGGCGCGCCAAGCGCGCGTGCCGGTGGTGGTTCACACCGTCCACGGACTACTCTTCCACGACCGCATGAGCGCGTGGCGGCGCGGCCTGTTCTGGCTGCCGGAAAGATACACCGCGCGCCACGCCGACTTCCTGCTCTCGCAAAGCCGCGAGGACATGGAGGTGGCGGTGCGCGCCCACATCTGCTCCCCGGAGAAGATCGCCTACGTGGGCAACGGGATCGAGGTAGGGCGCTTCGCGCCGGAGGGCGCCGCGGCAGCCCGCGCGCAGTTGCGCCGGGAGTTGGGATTGTCGGATTCCGACTTCGTGGTAGGCAGCGTCGGCCGGCTGGTATACGAGAAGGGATTCGCCGAGCTGTTCGCGGCGGCAGCCGCGCTGGCGCCGGCGCACCCGGAGATCAAGTTCCTGATCGTGGGGCCGCGGGAGAGCGAGCAGCGCGATGCCGTCCCGCCGGAGCGCATCCGCTCGCTGGAGCAGGCGGGCGTGGTGCGCTTTGCCGGCTGGCAGGACGATCTCAGGCGCTGGTACTCTGCCATGGACCTGTTCGCGCTGCCTTCGCACCGCGAGGGCATCCCGCGGGCGTGCATGGAAGCGGCGTGCATGGGAGTGCCGGTGGTGGCCAGCGACATCCGCGGCTGCCGCGAGGTGGTGCTGCACGAGCAGACCGGCCTGCTGACGCCGATGCGGAACGCCGGCGCCCTGGCTGAGGCCATCGCGCGCCTCGCCCGCGACCGCGCTTTGGCGGCGGCCATGGGCGAGCAGGGCCGGCGCCACATCCTGGAGAATTTCGATGCCCGCCAGATGCTGGCCCGGCTGCGGGCGTTTTACCAAGGCCTGGAGCCGCTGGTGCAGCTGAGGAAAGCGCGGAAGTGAAGAACATCCTCTCCATCGATCTGGAGGACTGGAACCACCTGGCCTACCGGCGGGTGACCGGGCGCGTGCCTCCGTCCACCGGCAACGTGCTGCGCCAGGTGGAAGCGCTGCTGGCGCTGCTCGAGCAGGCGGGAGCGAAGGCCACGTTCTTCGTGCTGGGACTGCTGGCCGAGCAGCACCCGGAGGTGGTGCGGCAGGTGGCCGGGCGCGGACACGAGATCGCCTGCCACGGCTACGCCCATCTCATCGTGGACGGGCTGACGCGCGACCAGTTCGCCGAGGACACGCGCCGTGCCCAGGGAGTGATCGAGCAGATCACCGGCCGGCCGGTGCGCGGCTACCGCGCCGCCGAGTTCTCCATCCGGCGGGGCTCGCTGTGGGCTCTGGAGGTGCTGGCCGAACTCGGCTTCCGCTACGATTCCAGTATCTTCCCCATCCACCACCGCCGCTACGGCATAGCCGGCTTCGATCCCCAGCCGCGGCGCTATCGCCTGGCGGGCGGCGGGGAGATCATCGAGGTCCCGCTGGCCACGCTGCCCTTCGCCGGGTTGCGCCTGCCGGTGGCGGGCGGCGGCTACTTCCGCCTGGCTCCCTATTGGCTGCTGAAGAAGGCGGTGGCGCGGCTGGACTGCGAGCAGCTTCCGCTCACCACCTATTTTCATCCTTATGAATTCGATCCCCAGAGGCTGAAGGTCTTCGCCGCGACGGCCCCGGCCAGCCTGGGGG
>DATIWW010000367.1:0-4507 GCA_035519175.1 Terriglobales bacterium | reverse complement strand
AGGGATTGACAGGAGCATCGGGTGATCTGGTCATCGGGTCATTTGGTGAGCACCGTGGGCACGACCGACATGCCGGGGCGGAGGCGGTGCTCGGGATCCTGGCCGGGGTCGAGCAGAATCCTGACCGGGATGCGCTGCACCACCTTGACGTAGTTGCCGGTGGCGTTCTCCGGGGGCAGCAGGCTGAAGCGGGCGCCGGTGGCGCCGCCGATGGAGTCCACGTGGCCGCGGTAGCTGCGCCCGAAGGCGTCCACCGAGACCGAGGCCGGCTGCCCGGGATGCATGTGGCGCAGTTGCGTCTCCTTGAAGTTGGCGGTCACCCACAGGTCGTCGAGGTTGACCAGGGCGTACAGGGGCTGGCCCGCCTGCACGACCTGCCCGGGCTCGACCGAGCGCTTGCTGACGATGCCGGTGACGGGAGCGCGCACGGTGCAGTACTGCAGGTTCAACTCCGCCTGCTCGACCGCCGCCTGGTACTTGAGGACGGCGGCAGAGGCGGCGCTGGCGTGGGCCTGGGTCATGGCCACCTGCTGGGGAGCGGTCTGGGCGGCGCGCACCGCCGCCTGGGCTTCGGCCACGCGGCTCTCGGCCATGGCCACCTGCGCCTGCGCGCCATCCGCGGCGGCGCGGGCGGCCCGCTCCGCCGCCACCGCGGCGTCGTACTGCTGCTGCGAGACCTCGTCCTTGGTGATGAGGTCCTGGAAGCGCTTCAGGTCGGCGGCCACCTTGGTGTAGTTGGCCTGGGCTTCGGCCAGGCGGGCGCGGGCGGCGTCGGCGCCCCTCTGCGCCGCCGCCAGCGAAGCCTGCGCGCTGCTCAAGGTGCTGGCCGTGGAGGTGGACATCACCGGCACGCTGGTGTGCGCGGCTTGGGCAGCGGCCTGGGCGTCGGCCAGCTCGGCGCGGGCGCGCGCCAGCGCCACCTCGTAGTCCTTGGGATCGAGTTGCACCAGCACCGTCCCCGCCTGCACGTAGGCGTTGTCCTCGAAGTTCACCTGCAGCACGGTGCCGGAGACGCGCGCGCTGGCCGGGGCGATGTGGCCGTCGATCTGGGCGTCGTCGGTGGACTCGCGCGCCGCGTAGTAGCGCCAGGCCGCGACCGCGGCCAGCACCGCCAGCACCACCGCGGCCACCAGCACCCAGCGCGCCCGGGGGTGCTGGCGCAGGTAGGAGACGCGCTCGGGCGGCGCCAGCTCCGGGACCTCCTCGTTCCAGGTCTCGCGCCCCGGTTCCGCCGGCTTGGCTTCCAGTTTGGGTTCGCGCTCCACGCTCGTCCTATCCTGCGTCATTTCTTCTCTTCCAGGTACTGCCGCGTCTCTTTCTCGGCGACCCCCAGGGCGTGCGCCATGACCAGCTTGGCGACGTTGTGGGCGTTGAGGCTGGCGATGTAGTTTTCCTCCGCCTGGGCCACGGCCTGCTGCGCCTGCACCACCTCCACGTTGTCGGTGACGCCGGCGGCGAAGCGGTCCTGCGACTGCTGCAGTTGCTGGCGGGCCAGCTCCACGGATTGCTGGGCCACCTCCACGCGCTGGGCGGCGGTGCGCAGATCGAGGAACGCGTTGCGCACCTCCAGCTCGATGGCGCCGCGCAGGTCGGCCAGCTCATCCTGGCGGCGGCGCAGGGTGGCGTCGGCGCGCAGGGTGTCGCCGTGCACCTTTCCGCCCTGGAAGACGGGGATGCGCACCCCGGCGCCGATGGAGAAGGTGCTGCGGGCGTTGCCGGGATTGTTGCCGATCAGGCCATAGTCACCGGCTAAGCCGAAGGAGGGCAGGGCCTCGCCCTGCGCCGCCTTCTTCTCCAATTCGGCGGCGCGCACCCGCGCCAGGCTGGCCTGGTAGTCGGCGCGGGTGCGGTAGGCGACCTCCAGGGCGTGCTCCAGGGTCAGCTCCTGCAGGGGCTCGTAGGGCAGCTTGCTGCTGAGCTCGAATGGCTGGCCCAGGGGCAGGCCGATCACGCGGGCGAGTTGCAGCTTCTGCTTCTCGAAGTCGTTGTGGGTGGACAGCAGGTTCTGCTGGCGAGCCTGCATCTCCACCTGGGCGCGCAGCACGTCCAACCCGGGGACCACGCCGGCATGGCGCAGGTCCACGGCCTGGCGGTAGAGACGCTCGGCGGTCGCGTACTGGGCCTCGGCCGACTGCACGCGCGCGGCCCCCGCCAGCGCCTGCAGATACGATGCCCCCACCACCAGCACCACCAGCTCGCGCGCGTCCTGATAGGTGAAGCGGGCGGCGCGCAGGTTCTGGTTGGCGGCACGGTAACGGTTCACGGTATCGAAGCCCACCGACTCGTCCAGGAAGGCGCGGGTGTCGAAGACGTCGAAGGGCGGCGTGACCGGAGAGACTCCCGCCGGGATGGGAATGCCGAAGGTGGACAGATTGATCTGCTCGCGGGTGAGCGAGGTTTCGGTGATGAGGTCGGGCAGCAACTCGCTCAGGCGGCGCCAGCGGTCGCCCTGCGCGCTTTGCGTGTCGTGGCCGGAGAGCAGCAGGCCGAGATTGTGTTGCAGGCCGCGGTCCAGGGCGTCGGAAACCGAGAGTTGCAGCACTCCGGGCGTGACCTGGCCTTCCGCCACGCTGCCCAGGAAAGGGTTCCGAGTCCCGGGAAGAGCGGGCAGCGAAGGCGCACCCGGGGCCGGCGTGCCGGCCGGGGCGGGCGCAAGCTGCGCCGCCGCCGCGGCGGCGAACAGAAGCAGGAAGCAGACGAGATGCATCACCCGGATGAAGCGCGGCATGTCGATTCCCCAAGCTGGTCTCTGCTGCGGGGAGCGCCGGAACGGCCCGGCGCCGGGTCCGAAAAGCTCAATTGTAAGTAAATACTTACAATTTAGTAAAGTCAGATGAAGGGAGGAGGCGGATTCGGATGACCCAGGGCCGCGGGCGGGACCCCACGCCCGCCAGCCCGCCTCCGGCCAGCGGCGGAAGTCTTGTCAAACGGCGGTCAGGCTGCCATCATCCAAAACAGGACGAAGAGAGCCGTCCGGAATGCGATCGCAACATGGCCAGCAATGAAATGCCGGAGGGCGGTTCCCTGCTCGTTCCCGAACGATCCGCGACTCCAGGCCCGGGGCGCCGGCCCCCGGCCATGGTGCGCGCCCTGCGTCACCGCAACTTCCAGCTCTTCTTCGGCGGGCAACTGATTTCGCTGATCGGCACCTGGATGCAGAACGTCGCCCAGGCCTGGCTGGTCTACCGGATGACGGGGTCGTCGCTGCTGCTGGGGGCGGTGGCCTTCGCCAACCAGATCCCCGTCTTCCTGTTTGCGCCCCTGGGCGGGATCGTGGCCGACCGCCACAACCGCCATCGCGTGGTCGTCGCCACCCAGACCGCCATGATGCTGCTGGCCTTCGCGCTGGCCGCGCTCACCCTCACCCACACCGTCAAGGTGTGGCACATCTTCGTGTTGGCGGCGCTGCTGGGCGTGGCCAACTCCTACGACATCCCCGCGCGCCAGTCCTTCCTGGTGGACATGGTGGGCAAGGAAGACCTGATGAACGCCATCGCCCTGAACTCCTCCATGTTCAACGGGGCGCGGGTGGTAGGGCCGGCGGTGGCCGGCTTGCTGGTGGCCTGGGTGGGCGAGGGCTGGTGCTTCTTCCTGAACGCGGTGAGTTATGTGGCGGTGATCGCGGGGCTGCTGCTGATGAAGCTGCCCCCCTGGCTGAAGCTGGAGCATAGCGAGTCGGCGATGGCGCACATGGTGGAGGGCTTCCGCTTCGTGCGCCGTACCCTGCCCATCCGGGCGCTGCTGCTCTTGCTGGGGCTGGTGAGCCTGGTGGGCATGCCCTACGCCGTGCTCATGCCCATCTTCGCCGACCAGATCCTGCATGGGGGGGCGCGCGCCCTGGGACTGCTGATGGGCGCGGCCGGCGTGGGCGCGCTCATCGGCGCCCTCACCTTAGCGGCGCGCACGCAACTGCGCGGGCTGGGGACCTGGGTGGCGGTCTCCTCGCTGAGCTTCGGCGTGGCCCTGATCCTATTCTCCTATTCGCGCTGGTTCTGGGCCTCGCTGCTGCTGCTGGTGCCGGCAGGTTGCTCCCTGATGGTGCAGATGGCCTCGTCGAACACGCTCATCCAGGCCATGGTGCCCGACCAGTTGCGCGGCCGCGTGATGGCCGTCTACACCATGATGTTTCTGGGCATGGCGCCGCTGGGGGCGCTGTTCGCGGGGGCGCTGGCTGAGCGCCTGGGCGCTCCCCTCACCCTGGCCCTGGGCGGCTTGGGGTGCATCGCGGGAGCGGCGACGTTCTGGTTGCGCTGGCCCGCCCTCCGGGTGGAAGCGCGGCAGATGATCGTGGCCCAGGGCCTGGCGGGCGGCGACCCCGCGGAAGAGATCTCGACCACGCGCAGCGCGTCGTGAGCAGGCCGTACTTTCCTCTTAACGCCAGATCTGGTCCAGGGCGCGCTGGAAGTTCGCGCCCAGAATGCCGGCGATGTCGGTGCCGGAGTAGCCGCGGCGCAGCAAGCCTTCCGTGAGATCGAAGATGCGCTTGGGGTGGTTGAGCCCGTCGATG
>DATIWW010000366.1:0-2023 GCA_035519175.1 Terriglobales bacterium | reverse complement strand
G
The DNA here is from genome assembly GCA_035519175.1 of Terriglobales bacterium. Classification (GTDB taxonomy): domain Bacteria; phylum Acidobacteriota; class Terriglobia; order Terriglobales; family Acidobacteriaceae; genus DASPRL01. The sequence continues at coordinate 2,022 of DATIWW010000366.1, read as the reverse complement.
GATGAGGCCATAGTAGCGTTTGAGGAGGGGGGACAACATAACCCTCCTCCGAGCGAAGGGCCTCTGGACCGGGATGCCGGGGGATGGGATCCGATCTCTTGCCCGGAAGGGCTACAGGAGAACTGACCCCGGCTTGGGGCACGTATAAGCCCTCTGGACGAAGGTCGTGCTTGACGCCCGGTTTGAAGCCGTACTGGGGAAAACCCAACGTACGGAATTTTAGAGAGGGGTGAGGGAAACACAGGTGCAACCGAGCACGCCAACCCAGGCGCTTCATGGACATTGGGTATCCAACTTGGTTTGCACGCTGTGCGCCCTCCCTCTACTCGGCGGCCCATGGCCGGGCCGGCGAACGGCGACGCCGGCGACGGGTATCAGCCGGACGACCCTCAGCCGTGGGAGCACCGATCGCATGCCCTCCTTTCCGCGCTACCTCGTGCTCGCCCTGGCCGCCGCGGCGCTGGCGGCGGCGGTCGTCTATCTGCTTCCCGAGAGCGTGGTGCGCTGGATCCCGGCGGCGGTGGGTGCCGCGTGGACCGTCGGCCTGGTGTGGCTGACGCGCCGGCTGGGGGCGGGGGCGGGGGTGGAGCCGGGAGCGTGGGGCGCGCGGGGTATGGGCGCGGGCATCGTCGCCTGTGGGCTGCTGACGGCGCTGGCCGCGCGCTGGGCCGTCACGGACGGCGTGGCGTGGCCGGAGCTGGTGCTGCTGTCGGCGGCGCTGGTGGCGTTCGGCTTCTGGGCGCGGGCGCTGCTGCGCGAGGTGCGTCGCCGGCGGGAGTGTCCGCCTCGGCCCGTGGGCCCGGTGCTGGGGCTGCGCGAGCGCGAGCAGACGCCGCCCGACTCCGGGCCCTGGATGTAGAGCGGGCGGCCTGCCACCCCGATCGTTCCCCGGTTCGTCGTCCTGGCGGCCAGCCGCGCCCATTCCTCCCTTGCCCCTGCCCGCTCCGTTCTTCTACCATGCGGCTCTCTCTCGAGAAGGAGCTTGCATGTCGTCGCCCGAGGTCTGGCAGCGGGGTCCGCTCCCGGAGGTCTGAGCGTGCGCATCGTGGACGAGGCGGCGCTGCGGCGCACCGTGACTGTCGCCGCGGCCGTGTCCGCGGTGGAGGCCGCGTTCGCGGCACTGGCACGAGGCGAGGCGCGGCTGCCGCCGCCGATCAATCTCGAGATCCCCGAATCCCGGGGCGAAGTGCACGTGAAGGGCGGGCAGATCGCGGGCTCGCCCTTCTACGCCTTCAAGCTGGCGACGGGCTTCTGGGGTAACGCCGAGCGCGGCCTGCCCAGTGGCAGCGGCATGGTCTTCGTGGGGGACGCCGCCACGGGCTTCCCCGCGGCGCTGTTGCTGGACGACGGCTGGCTGACCGACCTGCGCACCGGCGCCGCCGGTGCGGTGGCGGCCAGGTACCTCGCGCGCCCGGAGATCCGGAAGGTGGGCGTGCTGGGTGCTGGGGTGCAGGCGCGCATGCAGCTGCGCTGCCTGATGGAGGTGCGCCAGCCGACCGACGTGGCCATCTGGAGCCGCTCGGCGGCCCATGCCTCCGCGTGCGCCGCCGAGATAGCCGCGGAGCTGGGCGTGCGCGCCACGGCGGCGGCCACGCCCGAGGAGGCCGTGCGCGACGCCGGCCTGGTCTACACGGTCACGCCCAGCCGCGCGCCGCTCCTCCTGCCCGGCTGGCTGGCGCCAGGCGCACTCGTGGTGGCGGTGGGCTCCGACGGACCGGAGAAGCAGGAGCTGGACGTGGGCGTGCTCGCGGACGCGGACCGCCTGGTGGCCGACCACCTGGGGCAGTGCCTGCGCCTGGGCGAGCTGCACCACGCGGTGGACGCCGGCGTCGTAGACCCCGGCAGCGTGGTCGAGCTGGGCGATGTCGTGCTGGGGCGAGTGGCCGGCCGGCGCTCGGCCGCCGAGCGCATCGTCTGCGACCTGACGGGCGTGGGCGTGCAGGACGCCGCCATTGCCGCCGCCGCCATGGCGGCGCTGGATACGGCAAGCGGGCGCACGTAATGGAAAGGCCAACCCTCGAG
>DATIWW010000365.1:0-3038 GCA_035519175.1 Terriglobales bacterium | reverse complement strand
ACCCTTGGGTGCTGCCGTGGTAGTGGACATACGATCCTCGTCGAAAGTGCGTTGCAACGCGCATCTTCAGGGCGTTTCCGCACCCCGGGCGCAACCTTTCATTTATACCCGAAAGCGGGCGCGCTTTCCAAGGCACTCGCCGGGGGCGTATCATCAAGGGTTTGCTAATCCTGGGCGGAATGTTCTGCCCTACGGAGCGCTCCTATGCGAAGGTACGTTCTTCTTCTTACACTCCTGGTCTTCTCCGCCGGCCTGACCAGCGCCGACGAAGGCATGTGGCTGTACAACCACTTCCCCGCCCAGCGGGTGAAGACCAAGTACGGCTTCCTGCCCACCCAGGCCTGGCTGGACCACGCCCGCCTGGGCTCGGTGCGCTTCAACAACGGCGGATCGGGGTCGTTCGTCTCCGCCGACGGCTTGGCCTTCACCAACCATCACGTTGCCCAGACCTGCCTCCACGGCCTCTCCACCGAGAGCAAGGACCTTTACAAAACCGGCTTTTATGCCAAGACCCAGGCGGAGGAGGCCAAGTGCCCCGACCTGGAGCTGAACCAGTTGGTGGGCATCGAGGACGTCACCGCCAAGGTGCAGGGCGCCGTGACCCCGGGCATGAGTCCCGCCGAAGCCGCTCGCGCCCGCCGCGCCGTCACCGCGCAGATCGAGAGCGAGTGCACCAAGTCCACCGGCCTGCGCTGCGACGTGGTCACCCTCTACGCCGGCGGCATGTACAACCTTTACAGGTACAAGAAATACACCGACGTGCGGCTGGTGTTCGCGCCCGAGTTCGACGCCGCCTTCTTCGGCGGCGACCCCGACAATTTCGAGTATCCCCGCTGGGACCTGGACATCACCTTTTTCCGCGTCTATGAGAACGATAAGCCGGTGCACCTCGACCACTACTTGAAGTTTTCGCACGCCGGCATCAAGGACGGCGAGCTGATCTTCGTCTCCGGCCATCCCGGCTCCACCAGCCGCATGGACACCGTGGCGCAGATCGAGACCCTGCGCGACCTGGTCTATCCCTTCCGTCTCGACGCCCTGAAGCGCCGCAATGCCGCGCTCAAAGCCTGGGCGGCGCAATCGCCGGAAAACTACCGCCGCGCCCAGGAGGACATCTTCGGCATCGAGAATTCCATCAAGGCCATCACCGGCTACCTGGGCGGCATCCGAGACCCCAAGCTCATGGCCAGAAAGCAGGAGGAGGAGAGCAAGCTGCAAGCCTGGGTGAACGCCGATGCTCAGCGCAAGAGCGAGTACGGCGAGCCCTGGGCGGCGACGGCGAACGCCGAGCGCACCTGGCGGGAGATCTACCTGCCCTTCTCCTTCCTGGACCGCCGCGCCGGCTTCCCCGGCGACCTGAACTTCTTCGCGCGCGCGCTGGTGCGGGCCGCCGTGGAAAAGGCGAAGGCCAACGCCGAGCGCTTGCCCGAGTACCGCGACTCTTCCCTGCCCTCGCTGGAACAGCAGCTGTTCTCCACCGCCCCGGTCTACAGGGACCTGGAGACCGTCTCCTTTGCCGATGCCCTCGCCCTCATGCAGGAAAAGCTGGGCGCCGACGACGAAGTGGTCAAGCAGGTGCTCAACGGGCGCACTCCCGCCGAGGCCGCCAAAGAACTGATCGCCGGCACCCGGCTCGACGATGTCAACGTCCGCAAACAGCTCTACGAGGGCGGGCAGAAGGCCATCGCAGCCAGCGATGATCCCCTCATCGTGATGATGCGCGCGGTCGAGCCGCGAGCACGGGCGCTGCGCAAGCGCTTCGACGACGAGGTACAGTCGGTGGAGCGCACCCAGGGCGCCACCCTGGCCAAGATCCACTTCGCCCAGGGCGGCACTGACACCTACCCCGACGCCACCTTCACCCTGCGCCTGAGCTACGGCCAGATCAAGGGCTTCACCGAGGATGGCCAGGGGACGGTCCCGGCGGGCACCAAGGTGCCCTACTTCACCACCTTCGCCGGCGCCTTCCAGCACGCCCAGGAGCACGGCAACAAGGATCCCTACCAACTTCCCCAGAGCTGGTGGGACGCCAAGTCCAAGCTCAACCTCAACACCCCGCTCAACGCGGTGGAGACCGCCGACATCATCGGCGGCAACTCCGGCTCGCCCGTGCTCAACACCAAGGGCGAGGTGGTGGGCATCATCTTCGACGGCAATATCCAGTCGCTGCCCTGGGACTTCGTCTACGACGACTCCATCGGCCGCTCCGTGCATGTGGATTCACGCGGCATCATCGAAGCGCTGCGCGCCATCTACCACGCCGACGGCCTGGCCAACGAGCTGATGGGGCCGCCGGCCACCAAGCCCGCGCCCAAGGCGAAGTAACTGCTTCGCCGCGGATCAGTGGGGATCAACAAACCAAGGCCGCCCGAACCCGGGCGGCCTTCTTGTTGACTAGGCTGTCTCTGCGGTCTCTGTGTTCTCTGCGGTAAATCGTCACGCCGGCCAGATCGAGAGCGCCGTCTTGGAGAGGATCTGCTCTTGGACCGCCGGGGAGAGCGGCAGCGCCCGGAAGTCGGCGAGGTTCTTCTTCATGTCGGGGACGCCGGGGCCCGGCCAGTCCGTCCCGAACAGCGTCTTCTCCGCGATCTCGTCCAGCCGGGGGAAGTACTTCAGCAGCGCCTTGGGCGGGATGCCGCTGACGTCCAGGTAAACGTTGGGGTGCCGCCGCACCAGGAAGAAGGCGGTGTGCATCCACAGCGGGCGGCCGCCGTGGGCCAGGAGGATCTTCAGCTTGGGAAAGTCCACCGCCACGTCGTCCACGTAGATGGGGTCGCCGAACTTGTTGCGCGCCCCGGGAAAGATCGAAGTCCCGGTGTGCACCATCACCGGGATGCCGTTGGCCTCGGCGGCGCGGTAGAGGATCTCCAGTTCCTTCACCCCGTTGAGATAGTCGTTGGGATAGAGCAACTGGTGGGGCGGGTGCACCTTGATCATGCGGATGCCCAGGCGCACGATCTGCTCCACGTCGGCGAGCACGTTCTGGGTGTGCCGCGGATGCAGGCTGCCGCAGGCGATCAGCCGCTTGGGATCCTCCT
>DATIWW010000364.1:0-2381 GCA_035519175.1 Terriglobales bacterium | reverse complement strand
GCCCAGCGATCCCAGCCAACGGAAGGGCGGCACGGCGCCGACCGCCCCCACCAGCCAGCTCCAGGGAGAGAGTCTCGCCAGGCGCGCGACCGCGCTCCAGCCGCGGTAGACCCGCCCGCCGGAGGAGACGATGTGCAGCTCGCGCAGGCAGCCGTCGAGCGCCAGGTCGGGGTGAAGGCTGGGAAGGTCCGCCAGCTCGATGGGGATGCACTCGGCCTGGCGCTGCCGGTCCAGCAACCGCAGCCAGGAGACGAATGCCTGGCAGATCTCGCACTGCCCGTCGTAGAGCACGCGGTAGCGCGCCGGGACCGCCGCTCCGGCGGAGCCGGAGGATGGCCGCGCCGGCTCGACCGGAAGCGGCGCCGCCGATCGGGATGAAGTTGAGACCATGGCGCGGCTCCGCGGCTACAAGCCTACTGCAATCCGGGCGCGCGGATCGAGGTAGTCGCGCAGGGCGTCGCCGAGGAAGTTGAATGAGAGCACGGCCAGCATGACCGCGGCCGCGGGGAACAGCACCAGGTGGGGAGCGTCGAACAGGTGCGAGCGCCCGTCGTTGAGCATGGAGCCCCAACTGGCGGCGGGCGGCGGCACACCCAGGCCCAGGAAGCTCATGGTGGCCTCGGCCAGCACCGCCCCCGCCATGCCGATGGCCGCCTGTACGATCACCGGCTGGATGACGTTGGGCAGGATGTGGCGAGTGAGGATGCGGAGGTCCGAGGCGCCCAGGGCGCGCGCGGCTTCCACGAACTCGCGCTCCCGCACCGCCAGCACCTGGCCGCGCACCAGGCGGGCGTAGCCCACCCAGCCCCCAAGCGAGAGTGCCAGGATGAGGTTGTACAGTCCTGAGCCCAGGAAGGCCACGAAGGCGATGGCTAGCAGGATCCCGGGGAAGGAGAGAAAGGCGTTCATCAGGATGACGGTGAGAAAGCGGTCCACGCGCCCGCCGTAGTAACCCGCCAGCGAGCCCAGCACCAGCCCCAGCAGCAGGGAGAGCGCCACCACGCTGGAACCCACCAGCATAGAGATGCGGGCGCCGTAGATCACGCGCGAGAGGATGTCGCGGCCCAATTCGTCGGTGCCGAAGCAGTGCGCGGCGGAGGGAGCCTGCAGGCGGGCGGGAAGATCGATGGCCGCCGGGTCCTGGGGCGCCAGCCAGGGAGCGAACAGCGCGCAGAGCACGAAGACGGCCACCAGCACCAGTCCGGCCGCGGCCAGGGGATTGTGGCGCAGCGCCCGCGCCGGGCCCAGCATCGCCAGGGAAGGAGCGGCCATGGCTATCCCGCCCTCCTTTCGCTGCCCCGCTGGAAGGCGCGCCAGGTCAGGAGGGCGAAGGCCAGCGCCAGTCCGGCCACGAACAGCATCACCGCCACTGGTGCAGAAGGCAGGCGGTCGAGCCACTCCGGGTCCTGCAGCCAGTTGGTGCACGCGATGTAGAAGTAGAGCAGGTTCAGCCCGGCGAAGAAGAAAGCGAAGACCGTGAAGAGCGCGCTCAGCCGCTCGCCGCGCGTGCGCGAGCGGCTGCCCAGTTGCAGCACAAAGTGCCCCAGCGACCCGGCTTGGTGGGGAAACAGGCGATGACGGTGGGCGAGGTAATAGGCGGCCATCTCGGCGGCGAGGATGGAGACCCAGACCTTGCCGGTGAGCCCGTACCAGCGCGCGACCCCGATCCCGTAGCGATCCACCACCAGCCGCCACAGGGGATTGGCCTCCAGCGCCAGGTCGGGACTGCGATGGAGGGTGACGAAGTAGTCGGCGAGGTTGGCGGCCAGGGCGAGCAGGCCCATGGCGAGCGCGGGCACCCAGATGGCGCGGCGACGCTCCTGGCGCAGCACCCAGGCCATGAGCAACGCCCCCGCGGCCACCGTGATCCAGGCGAGCCAGGAGAGGCCCACGCCCAAGCGCTCGACCAGGGCCATCAGCCGGAAGAGAGCCTGCTCCGCCATCAGACGCTTCCCCTCTTCATTGCCGGATCCTCGGGTTCACCACCGAATACATCAGGTCGGTGAGAAAGTTCACCGCCACGTAGCTCAGGCCGATGGCCAGGATGCAGCCCTGCACCAGGTAGTAGTCGCGGCTGCTGATGGCCTGGATGGCGAGCCGCCCGATGCCCGGCCAGGAGAAGATGGTCTCGGTGACGATGGCGCCCGCCAGCAGCGCCCCGAACTGCAGTCCCACCACGGTCAGCACCGGGATGAGCGCATTGCGCAGCGCGTGGCGATAGACCACGGTGCGCTCCGGCAGCCCCTTGGCGCGGGCGGTGCGGATGTAGTCCTGCCCCAGCTCTTCCAGCATGGAAGTGCGGACCATGCGCGTCAAGATGGCGGCCAGCGCTCCTCCCATGGTGATGGCGGGCAGCACCAGATGGCTGATCCCGCCTGCCC
>DATIWW010000363.1:0-13244 GCA_035519175.1 Terriglobales bacterium | reverse complement strand
GTGGACCTGGCGGGCGGCACTCTCGACATCTGGCCGCTCTACCTCTTCCATCCCGGGGCCGTGACCGTGAACCTGGCGGTGGACATCCAAACCGCCTGCCGCCTGACGCGGCTGCCCGGCCGCCGCATCCGCTTGCGCTCCCGCGACACCGGCCGGGAGGAGAGCTTCGCCGGCCTGGACGCACTGCGCCGCGCCCGCAGCTTCCGCCATCCCCTGGCCGCTCACCTGGTGCGCTTCTTCGCGCCCCAGAGTGGCCTCGAAGTGGAAACCGATTCCGAGTCACCGGCGGGGGCGGGCATCTCCGGCTCCTCCGCGCTGATGATCGCTACCACCGCCGCTCTGGCGCGCTTCACCGGCCGCCGACTCTCCCACGAGCAGATGCGGGTAGTGGCCCAGGAGGTGGAGGCGCAGCTCATCCGCGTGCCCACGGGCTGCCAGGATTACTATCCCGCGCTCTACGGCGGCGCCGGCGCCATCCACCTGGAGCCCGGCGGGGTGCGCCACGAGCGGCTGCGCGTCGACCTGGACGAGGTCGACCGGCGTTTCCTGCTGGCCTACACGGGGGCGCCGCGGCAGTCCGGGATCAACAACTGGGAGGTCTTCCAGGCGCACATCAACGGCGACCGGCGAGTCCTCCGCAACTTCGAGGAGATCGCCGCCATCGCCCGCGCCATGCGCGCGGCCCTGGCCGCCGCCGACTGGGACGAGGTGGCGCGCTTGCTGCGCGAGGAGTGGAAGCTGCGCAAGACCAATGCCCCCGGCATCGCCACCCCGCTCATCGAGAAGCTGGTGAAGACGGCCCTGCGCCAGGGCGCGCGCGCGGCCAAGGTCTGCGGCGCCGGCGGCGGCGGCTGCGTCCTCTTCTTCGTGGAGACGGAGGCGCGGGCGCGCGTGGCCGAGGCTCTGAACCGCGCCGGCGGGCGCCTGCTGCCCTTCCGGGTGGCCCGCCAGGGACTGGTCTATGGCCCGCGGCGCGGCCGGGCCCCCGGCCGTCCGTAAAAAGCGCCTGCCGCGGTTGCAATCCCGCCCAAAAAAGGGAATCATAGGCGGAGCATTGGGCCGGGGTTTCCATGAAGCGGTCTTGCAGTGCGGTGCTCCTGGTGGCCTTCCTTTGGGGGCTCTCCGCCTTCGCCGATTCCAAGAAGAAGGACCGCGACAGTGTGCCTGCGGCCCCGCTGCCCATGAGCGAGCCGACCAAGGTCGCCATCCTGCAGAGCCTGGCGGCCGAGCGCGTGTACGTGCGCAAGCCCTTTCCCCGGGGCAAGAAAGGCCTGGTGCTGAGCGCCACCGGGGTCATCACCCCCGACGACGGCGGTGTGGCGCAGCTCATCGCCGACCACGGCCTCGCCGCCAAGCCCGGTGACATGGCGGTCATCACCAAGATCGATTTTCGGGACGACAGCATCGTCTTCGAGATCAACGGCGGGCCCAAGAAGGGCGGCCACTGGTACCAGCACCTGCAGCTCGGCATGGGGGGCGGCATGACCTCGGTGGCACCGCCCAACACCTCGGAGAACGCCCTCGGCTCCTACGTGGAGTTGAAGTTCCCCAAGTACGTCCCCGAGCTCAACCCGCACGAGATCCGCTCCCTGCTGGACCCGGTCTTCGATTTCAACTCGCACAGCTCTGCCGAGGCCCTCGCCGAGACCCTGCCGCCCAAACTGCGCGAGGCCATCAAGGCGCACCACGTGCTGGTGGGCATGGACCACCAGATGGTCATCGCGGCGCTGGGCAAGCCTCTGCACAAGGTCCGGGAGAAAGACGCGTACGGCGTGGACTACGAAGAGTGGATCTTCGGCGAGCCCCCGCAAGACGTGCAGTTCGTCCGCTTCATCGGCGAGGTGGTGGTGCGGCTGGAGATCATGAAGGTGGACGGCAGCAAGATCGTGCGCACCGAGCCGGAAGTGGAGGGCTACAGCCGGCCGGCGCAGGCAGCCGGGCAAGCGCCCGCCTCCCAGGGTCCTCCTCCGGAGCCGCCCACCTTGCGGCGGCCCGGCGAAGCTCCGCCCGACAATACGCCGCAGCCGCCCGGCGGGCCCGTCCTCATGCCCCAGGACACCGGCCCCGGCGCTTCTCCCAGCCCCGGCGCCCCCAACTCGCCCAATCCCGGCAATGGCCCGGTGCCGCCGCCGCCCCCTCCCGGCGGACCGAACTAACGAGAGCGGCCGCTTGCCCGGGCTCCATCCCGCTGCCTGCGGTAGACTGGAGTGGTGAAGGTCGCGCTCGGGCAGATCAACCCCACCGTGGGGGACTTCCGCGGCAACTCGGGCAAGATCATCGAAGCAGCGCGATGCGCGCAGGCCGCCCAGGCCGGACTCATCCTCTTTCCCGAACTCGCGGTGTGCGGCTACCCGCCCCGCGACCTGGTGGAAAAGGCCTCCTTCATCGCCCGCAACCAGGAGACGGTGCAGGCCATCGCCGAGCACACCCGCGGCATCGCGGTGATCTGCGGGCTAGTGACCCCGGCGCGCGCCGAGACCGGCAAGTCGGTGATGAACTCCGCCGCCCTGCTGCGCGACGGCAGGGTCGAGTTCGTGCAGTCCAAGCGCCTGCTGCCCACCTACGACGTTTTCGACGAGATGCGCAACTTCGCTCCCGCCGACCGCCAGGAACTCTTCTCCTTCTGTGGGCGCCGCGTGGCCCTCACCATCTGCGAGGATGCCTGGAACGACAAGCACTTCTGGAACCGCCGCCTCTACGGCGTGGACCCGGTCGAAGAGCTGCTGCGCGCCGGAGGCAACTTCCTGCTCAACATCTCGGCCTCGCCCTTCAGCCTGGACAAGCGCGAATTGCGCCGGCGCATGCTGCAGGCCATCGCCGGCGAGTACAAGGTGCCGGTGGTCTTCGTCAACCAGGTGGGCGGCAACGACAGTCTGGTCTTCGACGGCTCCAGCTTCGTGCTTGCTCCCGATGGCCGCATCGTGGCCCAGGCCAAGTCCTTCGAGGAGGACCTGGTCTTCTTCGATTGCGACACCCTGTCCGGCGACGTCCACGAGCAGATCGCGGGCCGCGAAGCCAGCGCCTACGCCGCCCTGGTGCTGGGCACCCGCGATTACGTGCGCAAGTGCGGCTTCGAGCGCGTGCTCATCGGGCTGAGCGGAGGCATCGATTCCGCCCTCACCGCCTGCATCGCCGTGGAGGCGCTGGGCAAGGAGAACGTGATGGGGGTGGGCCTGCCCGGTCCCTACTCCTCCTCCGGCAGCGTGGAGGACGCCCGCGCCCTGGCCTCGAACCTCGGCATCCGCTTCGAGACCGTCGCCATCCACGGCATCTTCGAGGATCACCGCCGGGCCCTGGCCCCGCTCTTTGCCGGCCGCCCCCAGGACGTGACCGAGGAAAACATCCAATCGCGCATCCGGGGCACCCTGCTCATGGCCCTCTCCAACAAGTTCGGCGCGCTGGTGCTGAGCACCGGCAACAAGAGCGAGCTGGGGGTCGGCTACTGCACCCTCTACGGCGACATGGCGGGCGGCTTGGGCGTGCTCTCCGACGTCCCCAAGACCATGGTCTATCGCCTGGCGGAGCTGGTGAACTCGCGAAAGCCGGTCATTCCCAGGCCATCCATCGAGAAGCCGCCCTCCGCCGAGTTGCGGCCCAACCAGCTCGACAGCGATTCGCTGCCTCCTTACGAGGTCCTGGACGCCATCCTGGAGGACTACGTGGAGGACAACCATACCGCCGAGCAGATCGCCGCCGCCCACGGCTTCGATCTGGAGCTGGTGCGGCGGGTGGTACGTCTGGTGCAGTCGAGCGAGTACAAGCGCCAGCAGGCCGCCCCCGGCCTGAAGATCACCGCCAAGGCCTTCGGCGTGGGCCGGCGTTTGCCCATCGCCGCCAAGCCCGAGGTCTAGCGCCCCTTCTCACGCCTCCCGCTCTCGTTTAGACTTCCGGAGCGCGGCTGCACCACGCCGCTCACGCTCTTACCCAAGGAGACCCATGCGCCGCTGCCGCGCTGTTGCCCTTGTCCTGCTGCTGGCCGGGAGCATCCCGGCCCAGACCAAACCGTCCTCCGCGGCGCGCGCTGCCGGGCTGCCCACGGAAGCCACCGTGAACGCCTTCATGCGCCGCATGTTCGGCTGGGACAAGTCGCTGAACTGGGCGGTGGCCGGCATCCGCCCCTCCGAGATCCCGGGGATGGCGGAGGTCACGGTGGCGGTGGGCGGGCCGCAGAACCTCACCCGCTTCTACGTCAGCGCCGACGGCAAGCATGCCGTGGTCGGCGACGTGATCCCCTTCGGCGCCGATCCCTTCCAGGCCGCCCGCGAGGCGCTGGAGCGCAAGGCCAGGGGGGCGGCCACCGGGCCCGCCACCGCTCCCGTCACCATCTGGGAGTTCAGCGACCTGCAGTGCCCGCACTGCAAGGCGGCACAGCCCACCCTGCAGCGCCTGCTCGCCGATCTTCCCAACACCCGCCTGGTCTTCCAGGAATTTCCCCTGCCCAGCCACGACTGGGCTATGACCGCGGCCCAGTTCGCCGAGTGCGTGCGCCGGGAGAAGCCGGCGGCGTTCTTCCCCTTCATCCAGAGCGTCTACGACGATCAGGAGCAGATCACCTCCGACAACGCGCCCCAGCGCCTGCGCGACCTGGTGACGGCGGCGGGCGCCCGTCCTGACGCTGTCGCTGCCTGCGCCGCCCAGCCCGCCACCTTCGTGCCCATCAACGACTCCGTCGAACTGGGCAAGTCCCTGGGCGTCGGCGGCACCCCCACCCTGTTCGTGAATGGGCGCAGGATCAGCAACCTGAACTCCATGCCCTACGAGCAGTTCAAGGCCATCGTGGAGTTCGAGGCGCAGATGGCGCCTCGCCCCGCCGAGCAGGGCGCTCACTGACGGCCGCAGGGGAAAAGCCTAGCGGGGATAGGGCAGCCAGATCTCGGTCTGGGCGGAGGTTTGGGAGGGGCTCACCAGGTGCGGCGTGATCACCACCAGCAGCTCGTCCTCCGTGTGCTGCGTTTTTTCGTTGGTGACCAGCCTTCCCACCACGGGGAGATTCCCCAGCCCGGGCAGCCCGGTGCGCTCCGGCTGGTCGCTGCGCGAGATGGCTCCCACCACCACCGCCGTCTCGCCGTCCTTCAGCCTGACCGTGCCCGTGTACTCGCGATGCACCAGCGCGGGAATGCCGTTCGCGCTCACTCCCGCGAGCTGTTGGATGGTCATGTCCAAGAGCAGGGTGAGGTCGCCGCTGGGGTGCACCTGGGGAGTGGCTTTCAGGCTCAGGCCCAGGTCCTCGTAGGTGAACGACGGGAAGGGAGCGATGAAGCTGTTGTTGGCGATGACCTGGGCCACCGCCGGGGTGTTGAAGATGGGGGAGAAGGTCGCGTTCAGCACCGGGAAGCGCTGGCCCACGAAGAAGGTGGCGGGATCGCCGTCGCCGGCCCGCAGGGTCATGTGTTCGAGGCTGCGGAAGTTGGAGGAATTGAAGGCGAAGTTCAGGACGGCCGGCGGCAGGGTGACCGCCATGGTCGTGCTGCCGCCCCCGAAGATGACAAAGGGGGTGGAGAGCAACGGGCTCGCCGACTGGGCCTGCGCCTGCGCCAGCAGCGCCGCGATGGCTTGGGTGTTGGCCTGGTTGATGCCGCCGGAGGCGATGAGTTGGTTGATCTGGTCCAGCAGGGAGGGGTTGGCGGCGAACAGCGAGGCCAACGAGGGAATGTTGAACATCTGGTACTGCAGCGGCAACTGCACCCCCAGGTTGCGCAGCGCGGTCTGGCTGATCTGGTATACCTTCAGGTCCAGCAGCACTTGGCCGCGGCCCTCGCCCAGGGACTCCAGAAAGCGCGTGGCCGGGTCCAGTTGCCGCTTGGGCGCGCGCAGCACCAGCACCCCCTTGCTGGCGCTGGGCGAGATGCTGCGGATCTCGAAGAGTCCGCGCAGCACCCCCACCAGTTCGTTGATCTCCTGCGGCGTGGTGGCGAAGGGAAGATAGAAGGTCCGCTCCGACACCCGGTCGTACTGGCGGTGGTTCTCGGGGGTGTCGGCGGCCACCAGGATCTGCCGGGGGTTCAGCGGGGACCAGAAGAACTTGCCCCTCAGGCCGGCCACGCGCATGGCAGTCTCGAAGTCCACGCGCTCCAGGTCGAAGCGGACGGGGCGCGAGAGCACCGTCTCGTCGATCACGGCGCTCACTCCAAAGGCCGCCGCCACCTGGGCCACCAGCCCGCGCGTGTCCCCGCGGTAGTGAAAGTCGCGTAGGCCGACCTGGGGCGCCAGCTCGATCTCCGCGGATTCGGAGGCCAGCTGCAATCCGTGCGTGAGCCGCGGCGCACGCTCGCCCAGGGCATCCTTCAGCCGCTGCTCGGCGAAAGCATTGCTGGGATCGAGCTCCACCGCGGCGCGGAATTCGGCCAGCGCCGGCAGCGCCTGGTGCTTGGCCAGCAGCTCGTTCCCGCGCTCCAGGTGCTCGAAGACCAGTTGCTGGCGCGCCACTTCCCGCGCCGTGACGTACTCCAGGTTGTGGGGAAGCAGGCCGGCGGCCTGGTCGAAGGCGGCAAAGGCGGCGGCAGTATGGCGCGAAGCCGCCAGCTTCACCCCGCGATCGAAGGCGGCACCCGCCTGCTCGATCTCCTTCTTGCCGGCGCAGCTTCCCGCAGCCGTCTTCAGCTCGGCGGCGCACTCTCCCGGAGGCTGCTCCGCCGCCCCAGCGGGGAGGGCCAGGGCCACCGCCAGAGACAACACCGCCGCCAGGGTCCGCTCACGCATCGGGAAGAGGAATTGTACTCCGCCGGGAGGGGATCAGGGCTGCTGCTTGAGTACGAAGCGCTCGATGGAGGCGGCCCGCCCGCTCGTGGGATCGCACTCGATCAGGGCGGCGCACAGCCACACGTTCTCGGTGGCAGGCTCGAAGCGCGCCGGCATGCTGCTCAGGAAGCGCTGCAGCACCTGCTCCTTCTGTACCCCGATGATGCTGTCGTAGGGCCCGGTCATGCCCAGGTCGGTGAGGTAGGCGGTGCCGCCGGGCAGTACCCGCTCGTCGGCGGTGGGGACATGGGTGTGGGTGCCGACCACCGCCGTCACCCGCCCGTCCAGGTACCATCCCATAGCCAGTTTTTCCGAGGTGGCTTCCGCGTGCATGTCCACCAGCACCACCTTGGCCTGGACCGTCTTCAGCAGGGCGTCGGCGGTGCGGAAGGGATCGTCGTTGCTGCCCATGAAGACCCGTCCCTGCAGGTTGAGGACGGCGTAGGGCACGCCGCCGCGGGTCGTACCTTCATACAGCCCGGTGCCAGGCGTGCCCGCGGGATAATTGGCCGGCCGGAGCACGCGCCGGGCGGAGCCGTTGGGCGATTGCAGGTATTCGATGATCTCTTTCTTGTCCCAGATATGGTTGCCGGTGGTGAGCACCTCGATGCCGGTGGCCAGCAGTTCCTCGGCGATGGCGGGAGTCAGGCCGAAGCCGGCAGCGGCGTTCTCGGCATTGGCCACCACCAGGTCGATCCGGCGCTGGGCGACGATGTCGGCCAGGTGGTCGCGCACGATGTGCCGCCCCGGCCGCCCGAAGATGTCGCCGATGATGAGGATGCGCACGGTCTTTCGATACTACCATGCGCCCCGCACGACACCCGCTACGGCGCCAGTTCCGCCGTCTTCAGGAAATTGTAGTTCCCGGAGGGGTCGAGGTGCAGGTTGCGCACCCGCCGCGAATGCACCATCACGTTGTCGAGGTAGAGGATGCTGACATAGGGCAGCTCCTCGCCCACGATCTGCTGGATCTGGGCGTAGATCTGCTTGCGCCGGGCCTCGTCGGTCTCGCGGCGCCCGGCCTCGATCAGCGCATCCACTTTGGGGTTGGAGTAGTGACCACGATTCGCGCCCCGCGGCGGCACGTTGGCGGAATAGAAAACGTCGAAGATATCGGGGGCCTCGTTGCCCCCGATCCAGCGCAGCGAGTACATCTGGAAGGCCCCCTTGAGCACATCCGAGTAGAAGGTGCCGAACTCCAGGGTGCGGATGTCCACCGCGATGCCCACCTCGCGCAGTTGCTGCTGGAAGACGGCGGCCTGCAGGCGCGGCACCTCCTGGGTCGAGGTCTTGTAGAGCAGGTGGAAGCGCACGCCGTGGTGCGCGCGATAGCCCGCCTGGTCGAGCAACTGCCGCGCCCGCGCGGGATCGTGCTTCCAGGTAGGGACGCCGGCGTCGTAGGCCCAGCTCTCCGGGGGCAGGGGACTGGCGGCGGGACGCGCCATGTCCCGCCACAGGTATTGGATCAGCGGCCGGCGGTCAAGGGCGCAGGCGATGGCCTGCCGCACCCGCTCGTCCTTCAGGATGGGGTCGGTCAGGTTGAAGGCCAGATAGTTGTAGATGGAGCCGGGCGCGCGCTCCACTTGCAGCCCCGGGTCGCGCGCCAGGGTGAGCACGGTGTCCGGGGTCAGGGAATTCAGCGCGATGTCGGCGGAGCCTTTGCGCAGCTCCAGCGCCTCGGTAGTGTAGTCGGGGACGATGGCGAAGCGTACGCGCGCGATCTTCGGCTTCGCGCCCCAGTAGGCGTCGTTGCGCTCCAGCACCACTTCCTTATCCAGTTGCAGGCTGACGAAGCGGAAGGGCCCGGAGCCGATGGGGTGCCGGCTGAACTCCGGCCCGCTGCCGTAGGGCACGATGCCGCTGGCGCCCTGGGAGACGTTCCAGGGCAGCATGGCGTCGGGCTCCTTCATGTGGAAGATGACGGTGGCGTCGTCGGGCGTTTCGACGGAAGCCACGTAGCGGTAGGCGCTGGCCTTGGCCGTCTTCACGGTGCCGTTGAGGATGCTGTCGAAGGTCCACTTCACGTCGCGCGCGCCCAGCGGGCGGCCGTCGTGGAAGCGCACCCCGCGCCGCAGATGGAAGACATAGGTGCGCGGGTCGGGCGTCTCCCAGCGCTCGGCCAGGCCGGGCTGGACGTCGAAGTGGTCGTCGCGGGTGAGCAGCGCGTCGAAGACCAGCTCGTCAAGGCGCTCCGAGAATGCGTCCGTGCCCACCCGCGGATCCAGGTTCGTCGGGCTGCTCTCGATCAGCATCACCACGGTGTCGGGGTCGGGGCGCTGCGCGCAGCAGGTGAGCAGCAGGAGCAGCACAATGCAGATTGAAGATTTCAGATTGCAGACTGTTCGCAGCCGCGGCCCGGGAAATCTGCAATCTGAAATCTTCAATCTGCAATCCCTTTCCATCATGGATACGACACCTTCCCGAGCACCGCCGCCCGCTCCGCCCCCGTTGCCGCAGGCACGTTGCCCGGCCGCCGCTGCCAGGTCTGGTAGGCGAGCAGGGCGAAGGCCACGGCTTCTTTGGCCCCGCCCGGCAGACCGAACTCCTCCGAGCGCCGCAGGCGCAGCCCCAGGTTGGCGATCTCCGCCTGGATCATCTTCATCAGGGTGGGATTGGCGGCGCCGCCGCCGGAGACGATGTACTCGCGGTAGCCGCCATCCCTGAGCACGAAGCGCCGCAGCGCCACTTCGATGGAACGCGCGGTCAGCGCGGTAGCGGTGGCGATCACGTCCGGCTTGCGGGCGCGGCCGCAGGCCCGCAGGAAGCGGGCGACGAACTCCCGCCCGAACTGTTCCCGCCCCGCGCTGCGCGGGGGCGGCTGCTGGAAGAAGGGTAGCCTGAGGACTTGCGCCAGCACCGGCTCGAGCACCCGCCCGCGCGCGGCCACCCGGCCGTTGCGATCGCAGGGCTGCCCGTAGAGCCGCTCCATGGCCGCGTCGATCACCATGTTGCCCGGGCCGGTGTCGAATGCGATGGCGCTCGACGCCTCCGCTCCTGCCGGAATGGCGGTGAGGTTGGCGATCCCGCCCAGGTTCTGCACCACCCGACCCAGGCGCCGGTCGCGGTAGAGCAGGTAGTCGAGGAGGGGAACCAGGGGCGCGCCCTGGCCGCCCGCCGCCATATCGGCGGGGCGAAAGTCGGAGACCACGGGCGTCTGCACCCTCCCCGCGATCACCGCGCCTTCGCCGGTCTGCCAGGTGACCGCCAGCCGGTGGCCGAGATAGAGCGCGGGCTTGCCCTGGTGATAGAGCGTCTGCCCGTGGCAGCCCACCAGGTCGAGCTTGCCGATGCGGGCGCGCCGGCGCGTGGCCAGCACCGCCGCGGCATAGAGTTCGCCCAGCAGGAAGTTGAGGCGCGCCAGATCAGCCACCCGTGCATGGGTCGCGTTCATCGCCGCCAGCACCGCGCGCCGCACCGCGGGCGGATAAGGGAAGTGGTGGTGCGCCAGCAGGCGGAAGCGCGTGTTCCACCCGCTGCCCAAGGCCCGCACGATGGCGACGTCGATGCCATCGGCCGACGTCCCGCTCATCACCCCCGCGACGATCATGCCTGCCGCTCCACCCGCGCCCGCACCTCGTCGGCGAAGCGGTGCATGGCCGCGCGCAGCTTCCCGAGCGCGGCCTCGGACGGTGGCGCAGCCGCTGTCTTCATCTCCCGCCACTTCTTCTTGGCGGCCAGCACGCGCTGAGCCGATTCCTCCACCCGCGCGCGGAACTCCGGGTTGCGCACCGCCTCCACCAGCACCGCGGTGAAGGCGCGCCGCACCGTCTCCTCCTTGTGGCAGACCAGGAAGAGGTCGGCGCCGGCGCGCACGGTTTCCACCGCTACCTGCTCGATGGGTCCCGCCGCCTGCACTCCACCCATCTCCAAGTCGTCGGAGATGACCAGCCCGCGGTACCCCATGCGCCCGCGCAGGATCTCCCCGATCCAGCGCGTCGACAGCGAGGCCGGGACGCGCTCCTTGGTCAGCCCGGGATAGTCGGCGTGCGCCACCATGACGAAGGGCAACTGCCGCGCCAGCGCGCGGTAGGGGACCAGGTCCTCGTCCCACAGCCGCCGCCACGGCTTGAGCACGCTGGGCAATTCGTGGTGCGTGTCCAGGTTGGCCTCGCCCAGGCCGGGAAAGTGCTTGCCGCAGCCCAGCACTCGAGCCTCCTTCAGGCCGCCCAGAAAGCCGCGGGCGTAGGTCACGACCTTCTGGGGATCGGCGGAGGCGGTGCGCGGCCCCAGCACCGGGCGCGACACCTGCAAACCGAGATCGAGCACGGGGGCGAAGTCGGTGTTGAAGCCCAGCGCGCGCAGTTCCCGCCCGATCAGCGACCCATGCCGCCGAAACAGCGTCCGCCGGCCGGTCGCGGCCACGTCCGCGGCCGCGGGCGCGGGCGCCACCACGCTCTTCAGCCGGTCCACCGTGCCGCCTTCCAGGTCCACGCAGCGGAACAGGGGCGCGGCCACCGCCTTCTGACACTCGCTCAGCAGGGCGTGGGTCTGGCGCGCGTCCACCAGGTTGCGCGCGAACAGGATCACGCCCCCGGGACGCAGCTCGGCCAGCAGCGCGCGCAGGTTCTCGTCGGCCTCGACGCCCTCGAAGCCCAGGATGAGCAACTGCCCGACCTGATCGCGGAGGTCGGTTGCTGGGGAGCGCCGCGCGCGTGTCATTCGATCTGCTTCTTCAATTCGCTGAGCAGGTTCATGGCCTCGAGCGGGGTGAGATGGTCGAGGTCGGTTTGCTTCAACCGTTCGGCTATCTTCTGCGAGAGGATGGCGAACATGGGCATCTGCGCACCCGCGACGGGCGTGACCTCGTCCACCGCCAGGTGGCCGGTGAGCTGGTGCTCGGCGACCTCGTGCTCGCTCAGGACCTCGCGGGCGCGCGCGATCACCTCGTGCGGCAGTCCCGCCAGCTTGGCCACCTCGATGCCGTAGCTGCGGTCGGCGGTCCCCGCCTCCACCTTCCGGAGGAAAACGATGCCCCCGCCCGTCTCCTTCACCGAGACGTGGTAGTTCTTCACCCCGCTCAGCCGTTCGGCCAGCTCGGTCAATTCGTGGTAGTGGGTCGCGAAGAGCGTCTTGGCGCGGGTGCGGGCGTGGATGAACTCGATGGCTGCCCAGGCGATGGCCAGGCCGTCGTAGGTGGCGGTGCCGCGCCCGATCTCGTCCAGCAGGATCAGCGAGCGCGGCGTGGCCGTGTTCAGGATGGCGGCGGTCTCGGTCATCTCCACCATGAAGGTGGAGCGGCCGCGGGCCAGGTTGTCGCTGGCCCCGATGCGGGTGAAGATGCGGTCCACCAGCCCCAGCCGCGCGCGCCGCGCGGGCACGAACGAGCCCATCTGCGCCAGGATTACGATCAGCGCCGCCTGCCGCAGGTAGGTGGACTTGCCACCCATGTTGGGCCCGGTCAGCACCAGGATGGACTGCGTGGTCGGGTTCAGAAACAGATCATTGGGCACGAAGCGGTCGTTGCTGCCGGTCAATTCCGGCCGCTCGATGACGGGGTGGCGGCCCTCGACGATTTCGATGTCGCCGCTGGCGTCGATCCGCGGCCGGCAGTAGTTCGCGGCCGCGGCCAGGTGTGCCAGGCAGGCCAGCACGTCCACCTCGGCCAGGGCCAGCGCCGTCTGCCGGATGCGCTTGGCCTGGGCGGCGATAGCGGCGCGCAATTCCGCGAAGACCCGCCGCTCGATCTCCACGATCTTCTCCTGCGCGTCCAGGATCTTGGCCTCGTATTCCTTCAGCTCGGGCGTGGTGAAGCGCTCGGCGTTGACCAGGGTCTGCTTGCGCTCGTAGTCGGCGGGCGCCAGGTGCAGGTTGGGCTTCGAGACCTCGATGTAGTACCCGAAGACGGAGTTGAACTTCACCTTGAGCGAGCCGATGCCGGTGCGCTGCCGCTCCCGCTCCTCGATGCGGGCCACGTACTGCTTGGAGTTGCGGCTCAGGTCGCGCAGTTCGTCCAGCGCGGCGTCCACCCCGGCGCGGATCACCCCGCCGTCGGCGAAGCTGAGCGGCGGCTCGGGCACGATGGCTTGCTCGATGCGCTGGCGCACGTCCGCCAGCTCGTCCAGCGACTCGCGCAGCGCGCCCAGGCGCTCCGCCTTCAGCCGCGCCAGCGCCGCCCGCACTCCCGGCAGCCGGCCCAGCGAGGCGGCCAGCGCCAGCAGGTCGCGCGCGTTGGCCGTCTCCAGGGTCACGCGGCTGAGCAGGCGCTCGATGTCGAAGATGCCGCCCAGGGCGCGCCGCAACTCCTCCCGCGATACGGTTTCCTTGACCAGCGCTTCCACCGCGTCCAGCCGCCGCTCGATCTCCTCGCGCTCGATGGAGGGGCGCAGGATCCACGCCCGCAGCAGCCGCCTGCCCATGGGGGTGGTGGTGTGGTCGAGGGCGCGGAAGAGGGTGACGTCCTCGCCCGAGTCCGCGAACAGCGGCTCGATCAGCTCCAGGTTGCGTACGGTCACCGCGTCCAGCACCAGGCAGTTCTGACGTTCGTAGAAGCCGATGCGGTCCACGTG
>DATIWW010000362.1:0-2551 GCA_035519175.1 Terriglobales bacterium | reverse complement strand
CGGGGCACCCGTCTGGCATTGCTGGCGCTTGCGCGGCCTGATGAGCACAGCGGTCTGACGAGCACGGATGGCTATCGCTTAGAGCCCGGCACGATAGGACTGGCGGAGAGAGTGGGATTCGAACCCACGATACGGTTTCCCGTATACACGCTTTCCAAGCGTGCGCCTTCAGCCACTCGGCCATCTCTCCGCGCGGGAACGTCAGTGGAGTGACGTTCGGGGGTCAAATTGTAGAGGTCCTTCGGTCGCTGCGCTCCTCAGGATTTCGCCTGCGGGCTGCCGCTCACCTCGCTGCGCTCGGCTCGCTCACGCCCGCAAGACGGCTCAGCCTTCAGCCACTCGGCCATCTCTCCGGCGCGCTTTGGGAGAACTGCGGAAGGAACGCTCTTTATTCTAGCAGGGCGCGCGGCTACTCCTTGCCTTCGTGCATCTGCTGGGCGAGGTAGTTCTCGATGCCCATCTCGCCGACGGCGTGGATCTGGGCCTCCAGGTAGTCGATGTGCTCTTCCTCGTCGGTCAGGATCTTCTCCAGCAGTTCGCGGGAGCCGTTGTCGCCGGCGGCCACGCAGGCGGCGATGCCGGCGTTGAGCCGCTTCACCGCTTCGTATTCCACCTGCAGGTCGTTCTTGAACTGCTGCTCCACGTTCTGCCCGATGTTGATCTTGAAGTAGTCGCTCATGTTGGGAGAGCCGTCGAGCAGCAGCATGCGCTCCAGCAGCTTCTCGGCGTGGCCCATCTCCTCGATGGACTCCTTGCGGGTGTGCGCCGCCAGGCGGTGGTAGCCCCAGTTCTCGCACATCTCGGCGTGCAGGAAGTACTGGTTGATGGCGGTGAGCTCCGCCTTGAGTACCTCTTGCAGGACGGCCAGGACCTTGCGATCGCCTTTCACGGGTCCCTCCGGGTAAGTGAAATGACAGCTTGATTAGCTTATCAGAGACCGCGCACCCAGTCGCGGCTCAGGCGCTCTGGGCGCACTCGCGCGCCAGGTTGGCGAAGACTTCGCTGATGTTCTTGCGGGCGGCGGCGTCGATCAATCGCTCCCCCACCGAGGCCAGCATGCCCCCGATCTTCACCTCGCCGGTATAGTGGACGACCGTCTCTTCGCCCGCGTCCTCCAGTTCCACCTTTCCCTTCCCTTCTACGAAGCCCATGGGCGCCTTGGTGTGCGAGGTCAAGATGTAAGACTTTTCCGGGACG
Organism: Terriglobales bacterium; assembly: GCA_035519175.1. Lineage (GTDB taxonomy): Bacteria > Acidobacteriota > Terriglobia > Terriglobales > Acidobacteriaceae > DASPRL01. The sequence goes on along the minus strand of DATIWW010000362.1, from coordinate 1,354 downwards.
ATGTCGGCGATGCTCATGTCGCCGCTGAAGGTGCCCTTGATGGGGCCTACGCCCGCCTTGATGGTGGCGCGGTAGGCGTGGGGGCCGGTGGCTTCCAGCTTCTGGCAGCCGGGGATGGAGCGCTGGAGCGCGGCCGGGTCCATGAGCACGCGCCAGACGGCCGCGCGCGGGGCCGCCACCCGGTGCGAGCCCTCAATCTTCATCGGGCGCGCGCCCGCGCCTCTTCCAGGGCCCGGCGGGTGAAGACCGCGGCCAGGTGGGCGCGGTACTCCGAAGACGCGAAGTGGTCGCCCAAGGCCTCGACACCGTCGGCGGCGTGCGCGGCGGCGTCGGCCAGGGAGGAAGCCGCCTGCCCGCGCAGCGCCTGCTCGACCGCGGTGGCGCGGTAGGCGCGCTCGGCCACCCCGGTGATGCCCACGGAGGCGCTTTCGATCCTTCCAGCCTTGGTCTTCACCACCGCGGCCACACCCACCACCGCAAAGCCCGAAGCCGGGTGGTGGAACTTCTTGTAGGCCGAGCCGGCAGTGCCGGTCTTGGGCACGCGCACCTCGATGAGGATCTCGTCGGGGCGCAGGGCGGTCGTGAACATCCCGGTGAAGAAGTCGCGCGCCTTGATCACGCGCTCGCCGTGTTCGCTGATGGTGACCAATTCGGCGTCGAGGGCGAGGATGGCGGCGGGATAGTCGGCGGCGGGATCGGCATGGGCCAGGCTGCCGCCCAGGGTGCCGCGGTTGCGCACCTGGACGTCGCCGATGGCGGCGGCGGTCTCGGCCAGCAGCGGGCAACTGCGGCGCAGCAGTTCGGAGGCGGCCACGGCGGCGTGCGTGGTCATGGCGCCCAGGGCGATACGCTCGTGGGCTTCGCGGATGTAGCTGAGCCCGGGAATGCGTCCCAGGTCGATGAGCGCGGGCGGCTGCGCCAGGCGCAGCTTCATGGCGGGCAGCAGGCTGTGGCCGCCGGCCAGCAGCTTGGCGTCCTCGCCGCGGGCGGCGAGCAGGGCCAGGGCCTCACCCAGGGTACGCGGAGCTTCGTAGTCGAACGATGCCGGGATCATGCGTTCCTCCTGTCCGCGGCGGCGACGCGCTGCACCTTGCCCGCCTGCAGCTTCTTGGCGTCGCGGATGGCGCGCCACACGCGCTCCGGCTTGAGCGGCATGTCGAGGTTGGTGATGCCCAGAGGCGCGAGCGCGTCGCAGACGGCGTTGACCAGCGCCGGGGTCGCGCCGATGGTGCCGGCCTCGCCCACGCCCTTCACCCCCATGGGGTTCACCGGCGAGGGCGTGCAGGTGCGGTCCAGTTCGAAGCGCGGCACCTGCGCCGCCTTGGGTACGGCGTAGTTCATCAGCGTGCCGGAG